>CAVKMC010000192.1:0-4039 GCA_963657285.1 Agathobacter sp. | reverse complement strand
ATAGCCCTTGGGGAGATCCCGAAGGCCATAGGGACCTTTCACGAAATGGTCCATATCCATGAGCCGTCCCGCTTCCATTTGCTTTTCCGGAAGGCACACCGGCACATAGACCTCTTTCCCATCGGCCAAAGCCTCGCGGATCAGCGGGTCCAAGTCCGCCTCTCCGGGCATAGCGAGGTACGCCAGGATCCGCTTCGCCTCTTGGTAGGCCTTCAGGGAAATCAGATTTCCTGTCAAGGCCCGGCCTTTTTCTTCCTTTTCACTAGCAGAAAGAGCCCGCCTTTGGGCGAGCATCTTCTGACGAATTTCCTTCTTCCTTTCGAAAGCAGGGAGATTCGACTCCATCATTTCTTTTCCTCTTTTTTGGAAGCTTCTTTGTCTTCGACTTCGACGACTTCTTCTACCACTTCGGTACCTGCGTCCTTCGGATCATCGACTTCTACGATTTCCTCTACCACTTCGGTTTCCGGTTCTTTCTTAGCCGAGGTCTTGCCGACCACCTGCTCTTCAGAAGCAGCACCGAGGGCAGCAGCGCCGGACTTCTTCGCGGTTTCTTCGTCGATCAGCTTCACATCACCGTGCTGGATGGCGGTCTTTTCGACTTTGATAACGACCTTCGGAGCGATTTCCAGCTCTACGTATTTATCACGAAGAACCTTGATCACACCATGCACGCCTCCGGCAGTCACTACGTGGTCGCCTTTGCGCAGAGACAAGAGGAAGCGTCCTCTCTCCAATCTCAGCTGCTTCTGCGGGCGGTACATGAAGAAATACATGATACCTACCAACACCAGAAATGGCCATGCCAAGCTTACAAAACTCATAACCTGTTCCATTCTATTCACCTCCACAAATCATATGAAGTTATTTTACCATACTAACCTGTAAATTGTCTGTATAAAATGTGTGAGAAATTAAGAAATAGTGGTTTAGTGATCAGGGACGCGCTTACCTGCTTTCTCATAGCTAGGAGCTAGGAGCTTGGAGCTTGGAGCTCCGCTAGCGGCAGTAAGCACGCTAATCGAGGGAGCCATAAAGCGCGCTTCCAGCCTCCTATCGAATAGCGTAGCTTCACACTAAGTGACACCTACAGAGCTCCAAGCTCCCAGCTCAGAGCTCCAAGCTATGAGGGAGCAGTCAAAAGCACCTTGACCACTAAACCTCTACCGCCTCTCACCGTTTATATCCATCCATAAATGCCGCTCTGAATTCGGAGAAGCTGCCGTCGATGATGGCCTGTCTCATGTCGCGCATGAACTGCAGGAGGAAATAGAGATTGTGGATCGTCACCAAGCGGAAGGCCAGGAGCTCTTCGGACTTATACAGATGGCGGATGTAAGCACGGCTGTAGTGCTGACAGGTATAGCAGCCGCAGCCCTCTTCCAGTGGCGCCCAGTCTTTTTCGTATTTCTTATTTTTCATATTCATACGGCCGGAGTGGACCATAGCCATGCCATTTCTCGCCACGCGGGTAGGAAATACGCAGTCAAACATATCCACGCCGCGAGCGACCCCTTCCACCAGGCAGTCCGGCGTGCCCACGCCCATGAGATAGCGAGCCTTATTCACCGGGAGCCACTGGGTGGTGTACTCCAGGATGTCATACATCAGATCGTGCGGCTCGCCGACGGAGAGGCCGCCGATGGCCATGCCGTCAAAGGGCATGGAGGAAATTTCTTCCGCACTCCGCTTGCGCAGATCCTTGTACATGCCGCCCTGCACGATGCCAAACATGCCCCGGTCCTCCCGGGTATGCGCCTTGATGCAGCGCTCTGCCCAGCGAGTCGTCCGAGCAGTGGACTGGTCAGCATACTTGTAATCCGCCGGATAAGGGATACATTCATCAAAGGCCATGGCGATGTCGCTGCCCAGGTCCTCTTGTGCATGGATGGAAACCTCCGGCGAAAGGAACTGCTTCGAGCCGTCTAAGAAGGAGCGGAAATGCACGCCCTCCTCGGTGATTTTTCTCATGGCCCCCAGGCTGAATACCTGGAATCCGCCGCTATCGGTCAGGATGCCCTTGGGCCAATTCATGAAATGGTGAAGCTCTCCCGCTTCCTTGATGAGCTCCGTACCGGGACGAAGGAAAAGATGATAGGTGTTCGACAGAATAATCTGCGCCCCCATATCCTCCAGCTCCTCCGGCGTCACCGTCTTCACCGTCGCCTGGGTGCCTACGGGCATAAACATAGGCGTCTTAAATGTGCCATGTGGCGTGTGGAGAAGTCCCGCGCGAGCGCCGGTCTTCTTGTCCTCTGCCACCAATTCGTAATGAATAACCATATATGTTCCTTTACTTCAAAAACATGGCGTCGCCAAAGGAGAAAAATCTGTATTTCTGCTTCACCGCTTCCTCATAAGCCGCCAGGATGTGCTCTCTGCCGGCGAAGGAGGCCATCATCATCACCAGAGTGGATTCCGGCAAATGGAAATTGGTGACGATAGCGTCGGGAATGTGCCACTGGTAGCCCGGATAAATGTAGAGCTGGGTCCAGCCGCTGCCGCTTTCCAGCTTTCCGCTCTGGCCGGCGGACTCCAGGGTGCGCACCGAGGTGGTTCCTACAGCGATGACGCGGCGGCCTTCCGCTTTCGCGCGGTTCACGGCGTCAGCCGTCTCTTCGGGGACCGTGTACCATTCCTTATGCATTTCGTGGTCTTCGATATTTTCTTCGGAAACCGGGCGGAAGGTGCCGATGCCTACATGAAGGGTCACGAAGCGAAGCTCTGCGCTTTTAGCTTTCATTTCTTCCAGAAGCTCCGGTGTGAAGTGAAGGCCCGCGGTAGGCGCTGCGGCGGAGCCCTTGTACTTAGCATAAACCGTCTGGTACTCGTCATTGTTGTCCAGCTTTTTATGAATGTATGGCGGCGTGGGCATCTCGCCGATCTGGTCCAGCAAACTGTCAAAATTGCCATCGT
The DNA here is from genome assembly GCA_963657285.1 of Agathobacter sp. Classification (GTDB taxonomy): domain Bacteria; phylum Bacillota; class Negativicutes; order Veillonellales; family Dialisteraceae; genus Dialister. Next base: position 1,123 of record CAVKMC010000192.1, on the reverse strand, counting down.
AATGGAATTCTACGAGACGGCCGCCGAATTCCGTCTTGTCCAGTACCTTGCAGTAGCAGTTTTCAGCGAATTCGATTTCTACCCCCGGCAGCGCCTTGCGGCCCGGGTTCACCAGGACCTCCCAGGTGTCATTGCCCTTCGGCGTCAGGAGGAGCATCTCCACCTTGCCGCCGGTGTCTCTCTTCTTGCCATAGAGACGGGCGGGGATGACCTTCGTATTATTGAATACGAAGACGTCGCCTTCCTTGATTTCATCCAAAATATCCCGGAAGGTGTGGTGCTCCCACGCTCCGGTCTTTTTGTCCACGATCATAAGCCGGCAAGAGTCACGAGGCTCCGCCGGTTCCTGGGCGATCAATTCTTTCGGTAAATCGTAATTAAAGTCTTCTAGTTTCATTTAACTTGCTCCTATGAACTTGGTTGATTTAGTAGTCGGTAACTGGTACTTAGTAATTAGTAATTAGTGATTAGTACGCATTTTCCTACTTTCTCACTATAACCATTACACAGCATGCGAATGTAATTCGCGATGGTGGGATAGCAGGCAAGCGCGTCCTGATCACTAATTACTAATTACTAAGTACTAACCCTCCACCGATCTTAATATACCTTCTCCACCTTCGTCCCGGTGAAATAATGCATCAAAATCTGTTTATAATAATCCTTCCCATTGCCATGCTTTTCCGCCATGGCCTGGGCGCCCCATTGGGAGAGTCCAAGGCCGTGGCCGTAGCCGTAGCCGGTGAAGATGAGATTCTTCCCTTTGACAGAAATATCAAAGAGAGTGCTATTGAGGCCAAAGGCTGATTGCAGGCTATCTCCTGTCAAGGTCTTTGTCCCTTTGCTTCCCACCACGGTGATGGATTTCACGCGGCCCGATACGCCACGGTCCTTACTCTTGTGGGCTTCTCCGATGCGAAGCTTGGTGAGTTTGATATTTTTGAGTTTCCCGACACCGGCCAAATTGGCAAAAGAGGTCAGGGTCCCGGTCGTGGTCCACTGCTCAGCGTATTTTTCTTCCGGCACGCCTTTGAGGTATGGCACCACAGAGCCACACACATTTTCACAATTTTCTGTATAGCCGCCGCCGCTGGCATGGAATACCGCATCGATGGCCTTACCA
>CAVKMC010000191.1:0-4050 GCA_963657285.1 Agathobacter sp. | reverse complement strand
TCAAGTATTTAGGTTCAAGGGGAGGTGCGCCGCATCAAATTAAAAAGCGGCGCGAGTTTTGAAATCGGAAAACGCGCTGTTTTTCCAAACTTGCGGCGCTTCCTAATTTGTGCGCCGCACCACCCCTTGAACCTTGAACCCGGAACCCTGAACCTATCTCCTAAACGCGCCATATCCCATATCCCATATCCCATATCCCTTGTTAAAGAAAAGGAGTACAAACCATGTTTTCTATTTCCCAAGTATCTGCATCCCGCACGCATCAGGCCATGTGGGTGGGCTTTGTGGGGCTTCTGGTAAATCTCATCCTGGGCTCTGTGAAGCTTTTCGCCGGCTGGCAGAGTGGATTTCTCTCTGTCATGGGCGATGGCTTCAATAACATCACCGACATGGGGTCAGTGGTGCTTTTGATGATGACCTTTTATTACGCCGCGAAGCCGTCGGATAAGGAGCATCCCTTTGGTCATGGCCGGCTGGAATACATCAATTCCACGGTGATGGCGGCGGTGATCCTTTATGTGGGCATCACCCTGGGCATGGAGTCGGTGGAGAAGATTCTTCATCCGGAGCCGACGAACTTCACGCCATTTGTAGCGGCGATCCTGGTCTTCGGCCTGGTGGGGAAATTATTTCTCGCTTGGTGGTACAAGAGAGCCAGCCGGAAGCTTTCCTCCGACGCCTTCTTGGCCTACAGCGCCGACTCGCTCTCGGATATGCTTTCCACCTCCGGGGTCCTGGCGGCTACACTGGTAGAGTATTTCTTTGAAATCCAGATCGATGGCATCATGGGCGTTCTCATGGCGCTCTTCATCCTGTGGACCGGCTACTCCATCATGCGAGATGCGGTGAATTCCATCCTGGGCGCTACGCCGGAGGCAGAGCTCTATGAGGAAATCAAAAAATGCATCCTCGCTTGTCCCGGGGTCTACGGTGTGCATGACCTCATCGTCCACGACTATGGCCCGGAGAATCATTTCGCCACGGCCCATGTGGAGCTGGATAGCTCGCTCAGCCTGGTGCGGAGTCACGAGATTTCCGAGCACGTGATGACCACCCTTCGAGAAAAGCTGCAGGTGCAGGCGGTGGTGCATGCGGATCCGAAGGCGGTGTCGAATCCGAAGGAAGAAAAGTATCGCCGGGATTTGGAATCTGCCATCTACCGCACCGGCCTCCCTTTGAATTACCACGATTTCTTCGTGATGGAAAATCATGGGAAGGTGCATTTCTCCTTCGAAATCACCCTTCGCGCCCCCTGCAAGGCTTCCGATGAGGAAATCTACGAGGCCATCATCAAAGAACTTCACGCCATCAGCGAAGCCTATCACATCGAAATGATGGTGGATCGCAATTTCATCAGCGGTAAGGTCTACGGCGAGTGTGATTGTGAGACAGGGGAGAGTAACGTTTAGCTGTTAGGGATAAGCTCTCTTCTCTGGGGAGGGGTGATGCCTGTTTCGACATAGCAAGGAGCTATGAGCTTGGAGCTCGGAGCTCTAATAGCGGCAGTAGGCATGCCCAGCGGTAGCGACAAAGAGCTCTGCGCACTTGTATCGCTTCCCTATTGCTAAGCGTGTCTACTGACTCCAAAAGAGCTCCAAGCTCCCAGCTCCAGGCTCCTAGCTATGAGATAGCAGGTACGCGCCTCATATCCCATATCCCTTGTCCCTTGTCCCTTGTCCCTTTTATAATTTCCATTTCCCCTTTCTTTTGAAATATGTTAGAATAAGAGCGGACCTTGTGTTCTTTTGAAAATAAGGATGAGACCTGAAGATAGATAATGACAAAGACAAGGGAAGTGTAATTATGAAGAAACAATGGGGTATCTGGGCGCTGGCAGGACTTTTGGCCTTTGGAGCATTGACTCCTTCTTTGGCCAATTATACTGTGGGCTCTCAAGGACAGGAAGTCAGAAATATCCAGCGTCGTCTGAATGGCGCCGGTTATAAAGTGAAGGCTGATGGGAAATACGGCGGCGCTACTTCGGCAGCGGTGAAGAAATTCCAGGCCAAGAAGCATTTGGATGTAGATGGTGTTGTCGGACCGGCGACCTATAAGGAGCTTATGGGCAAGCCCATGCCAAAGACCGCAGTAAAGAGCGCTGCGAAGTCCACGAAGAAGGATTCTTTCACAGGTATCGATGATGCCACTGTGAGATGGCACAAGGCGGGCCCGATTTCCGGGACGGTCAAAGCCATCACCGAGGAAGCGAAGAAATATGTGGGCGTGCCCTATCAATTCGGCGGCACCACACCGAAGGGATTTGACTGCTCCGGCTTCATCCAGTATGTATTCAATCGGAAGGGGATCTTTCTTCCCCGTAGCGCGGACGAGCAGTATACCGCCGGCAGAAAGGTCTCTGTCAATGCCTTAGAGCCGGGGGATTTGGTATATTTCCAGACCTACACCAGCGGGATTTCTCACTCGGGACTGTACCTGGGGGATGGCTACTTCATCAGCGCCACCAGCAGCCGCGGCGTAGCAGTGGCCACCATGAAGAGCGGCTATTGGCACGATCGCTATCTCGGTGCCAATCGGGTATTGTAATTTCATAGAAATGTATGTTTCCCTAAAGACTGTGGATTTTCACAGTCTTTTTCTATGAGGAGAAATTATGCGTATTGCGATGATTCAGCTGGCGGCGGCGGACGGTGATGTGGAGAGAAATACGACTCGCGCTTTTACCATGCTTGAGGAGGCGGCGGGGAGGAGTGACCTCATCGTGCTGCCGGAGCTTTGGACGATTGGCTACAATTTCCATGATTTCGAAAGTCACGTGCTCACCATGGACGATCCGTTGATTTCTAGGCTCTCGGACTTTGCGAAATCTCATCACGTCATGCTGGAGGCTGGAACGCTGCCTATCCGCGCAGGCGGAAAGGTACGAAATACAGGGCTTCTTTTTGATAGAAATGGCGAGGTCGCGGCGTCCTACAGCAAGCGCCATCTGTTCCAAGGATACTTGGAAGGAAAGCTCATGGAGCCGGGGAAGGATCTGATGGAAACCCGCGTAGACGGAGTGAAAACCGGCATGGCGGTGTGCTATGAGTGCTATTTCCCCAGAATGTGGCGGAAAATGGCAAAGGCCGGGACCACCCTCGTCATGGTGCCCGCATCCTGGCCTTTGGAGCACATCCTGCAGTGGCGGGTCCTCACCAGGGCGAGGGCCATCGAGAATGGCCTCTGCGTGTGCGCCGTGAATATGGCCGGCGAGTATCATGGCAAAAAGCTAGGCGGCCACTCCCTTTTCATCGATCCCTTAGGACATATCCTCGCCGAAGGCGGCGAGGGCGAAGAAATCCTCTACGCCTTCTATGATGAGGAGAAATATAAAAACCTGGGCAGCCGGCTTTCCGTGGTGTCGGGGGAGATGTACGAAGGGCGATAAAAGCCTGGTATTCAGGAAAGGGGTTATAGTGAGGAGTGAGAAGTGAGGAGTGAAGGTGCGGCGCACAAATCAGAAAGCGCCGCAAGTTTAAAAAGTCGACGTGAGTCCCTGCTTCCTCATTATGGTGAATGGATGCAGGGAAGCCGGCAAATTGCTTTTTTGATTTAAAAAATTGCGGCGCTATATGAATTGTGCGGCGCTCCATCACTCCTCACTCCTCACTTCTAATTTTAGTGAGGAAATCTTACTCCTAATTACCAAGCGACGGACGATATTCTCACTGTCCCCGCCCTTGCATGCACAGGGCGGGTCATATATAATGTAGGAATACTTGTAAACATATAACCAAGGGGGTTTATTATGAAAGGCAATGATATTCGCGAAAATTATCTTTCATTCTTTGAAAATAAAAAAGACCATCTGAGACTGAAAAGTTTCTCTTTGATCCCAAAGGATGATCCCAGTCTTCTTTTGATTGGTGCCGGCATGGCGCCGCTGAAGCCTTATTTCACCGGCAAGGTAGAACCACCGAAGCATAGAGTCACCACCAGCCAGAAGTGTATCCGCACTGGCGATATCGAAAATGTAGGCCATACGGCTCGTCACCATACCTTCTTCGAAATGCTGGGGAACTTCTCCTTTGGCGACTATTTCAAGAAGGAAGC
>CAVKMC010000190.1:0-4056 GCA_963657285.1 Agathobacter sp. | reverse complement strand
CACCGACTACTATTTCACCGTCGACGACGGGCAGATGTCGTGGAGGAAACAGGTCTCGCACTGGGGCTTACGGGCGGTGCAGACGCGGCGGCCGTGCCAGATGAGCCAATGGTGGGCGTCGGACCAGTCTTTTTTCGGTATGGCCTTCATGAGGCCCTGCTCCACCTCCAAGGGCGTAGTCCCTGGCGCCAGCTTCAAGCGGTTCGCCACGCGGAAGACGTGGGTATCCACGGCGATGGCAGGATAGCCCCAGCACACGCTTCTGACCACATTTGCCGTCTTTCGCCCCACGCCGGGGAGCTTCACCAATTCATCGAAATCCTCGGGCACCTCGCCGCCATAATTTTCCAAAAGCATATGGCACATGCCTAGGAGATTCTTCGCCTTCGCTTTATAAAGGCCACAGTCTCGGATTTCTGCCTCCATTTCTCCCAGAGTGAGCTCTGCCATTTTCGCTGGGCTGTCGAGCCTGGGAAATAGACGGGCTGTGATGACATTCACTCTTTTGTCGGTGCACTGGGCGGAGAGGATCACCGCCACCAGAAGCGTAAAGGGACTAGTGAAGTGCAGCATGGTGCCTTCATCTTTGTACACCTCTGCCAAGCGGGATAGCTGCTCCGCTTTGATTTTATTCGTCACTCTCATAGTGTCACGGCTCCATCAAAAGATATTCGTGGGCTGCCAAGGCTGCCGCAGCGCCTTCGCCAGCTGCAATAATGACTTGCTTATTTTTCGAGTCCGTCACATCGCCGGCCGCAAAGAGCCCCGGCACATTGGTGCGCCCCTCTTTGTCGGTAATGATTTCGCCTTTGCCGTTGACCGCGATTTCTGGTGGAAGGAATCCGTTATTCGGGATGCCGCCGGCTTCTACGAAAACGCCATGGACCTCCAGGATTTCTTCCTTCCCTGTGGCGGTCTCCTTCACCCGAAGGCCGGTCACCTTTTTCTCGCCCTGTACCTCCTCCGGCGTGAAGCCCTTGCGCACCTCTACATTAGAAATCGAACCCAAGCGGCGCACGATCACCTCCGCTGCACGGATGCGGCTCCGCACCAGAAGGTATACCTTCTCGCAAAGCTTCGAGAGCTCGATGGCTGCCTGCACAGCGCTATCGCCGCCGCCGATGACTGCGACCGTTTTCTTTCTATAGAAAGGCGCATCACAGGTAGCGCAGTAGCTCACGCCGCGGCCGGTGTATTTCATCTCGCCAGGAATGTCCAAAGTTCGGCTCCGCTTTCCCGCCGTGACGATGCAGGTCTTTCCCGTGAGAGTTTCCCCATCGTCCAAGTGCAAAAGAAATGCGCCGTCCTTCTCTTCCAAGGATTTCACGCCGGCAGTCACAAAGCTCACCGGGTACTCCTTCACATGGGCCTCCATGCGATCCGCCAGCTCGAAGCCGGAAATATGAGGCAGCCCCAGGTAGTTCTCGATTTCCCCGGTCAAAAGCATCTGCCCGCCAATATCCGTAGAAATCACCGTCACCGAGAGCTCCTTCCGCGCTGCGTAGAGCGCTGCATTCAGCCCCGCCGGCCCCCCGCCGATAATCAGTACATCTGTCATGTCATCACTCCTATATCGAAAATTATCGTTATTCTGATTACCGATATTATATACGATTTGTGATAGTAACGCTAGAGGTTTCGTGATCGATGGTCGACGATGCGCGAAAGTTTTTCAGAAAGGGTTCAGGGAAATGGGGAATGGGGGCAAGGGGTGGTGCGGCGCACAAATTAAGAAGCGCCGCGAATTTTGAAAAAGTAAGCCCTGACCTCTCTATTTTTAAACTTGCGCCGCTTTATGAATTGTGCGGTGCACCTTCCCCTTGTCCCTTATCCCTTGTCCCTTATCCCTAAACCGCCTCTTCATTGCGACTGCCCTTCCCGCATGATACAATCATACATAATTTCTATTTCTTATAATACTCATTTTATAAAAGGAGACTCTATGGACCAGAATGTAGTAACCAAGGTGGTCACTGATGAGATCGACATCACCACTCGATTCATCGAAGGGATGACCAATTTTGCTTTGACCAAAGGGGTGGATCTCATCGAGGCCATCCTGATTTTCCTCATGGGCTATGTGGTTTGCCGCTACATCCGCCGGGTGGTGGAGCATATCCTCACGAAGAGCGATGTGGATCCGTCGGCAAAGACATTTATCGAGGAAATCATTTTCTTCTTCTGCTTGGCCATCGTATCCATCGTGGCCCTTGGCACCGCCGGCGTGGGCAATGGCACCTTGGCGGCAGCCTTCGGCGGCATCGGTCTCGCCATCGGCTTGGGGCTAAAGGATAATATCGGCAACGTGGCCTCGGGCATTTTCATTTTGATTTTCCGCCCCTTCCAAGTGGGCGACTACATCCAGATCGGCACCAGCCAGGGCACGGTGGTTTCCATCAGCATCATGTACACCATCCTTTCCACCCTGGGAAATCAGCGCATCGTGGTTCCGAATTCCTCTTTGACCAAGACGGTGATCAAAAACTTTTCCACCAATGAAATCCGCAATCTGGAATACACCTTCGATGTGGGCTACGACACGGACCTCAAGGCCTGCGTGGAGCTTTTGAAAAAAGTATTCACCGAGTCGGACTACGTGATCGAGAAGGAGAAGCTGGCTGTCTACGTCAGTGAAATGGCAGAATCCTCCATCCGCATCTACGTCCGCGCTTCGGTGGATCGGACGAAATATTATGAGGCGCTGAACGCCATGTACATTCAAGTGAAGGAAAGCTTCGACGCCGCCGGCATCGACATCCCCTATCCCCAGGTGGTGGTGCATCAGGCGGAGAAACCGATAACCGATAACCGATAACCGTTTACCGCTCCGACTCCCGCTAGCGTATAGGTTTACGGTTATCGGTTATCGGTGAACGGTTACCGGTTATCCCCTATCACTGAGCTTTAGGAGGCTCATATGTTACAAAAAAATGGACCGGCCCTTCGGGCCTTGGAAGAAGCATTTCCACTTACCATTCCCATCTTTGCCGGATTCTGGTTTGTGGCTTTTGCTTATGGATTTTATATGAATACACTGGGATTTGATTTCCTCTATCCCACCCTGATGGCTATGATCATTTTCGGCGGGTCTTTGGAATTCGTCACCATTTCTATGCTGCTCTCCCCTTTTGCGCCGTGGCAGACTCTTCTCATCGCCTTGACCGTGCAGGCCCGCCATCTCTTCTACGGGATCCCTATGCTGGAGAAATATAAGGGCACTGGCTGGAAGAAACCATTTCTCATCTTTATGATGTGCGATGAGACCTTTGCGCTGAACTACTCCGCCACCATCCCCTACGACGTGGACAAGGGCTGGTTTTATTTCTGGGTCTCTCTCCTGGACTACACCTACTGGTTCACCGGCGCCGCCATCGGTGGCCTTTTGGGAAGCTTCATCCACTTCGACACCCGTGGGCTCAGCTTCGTGATGACCACCATGTTCCTTGTCATTTTCTTGGAGCAGTGGCTGAAGGAGAGGAAACACTACACCGCCCTCATCGGCCTCGCGGCATCGCTGCTCTCCCTCGCGCTTCTGGGGAAGGATTCCTTCGTGGTGCCTGCCATGGCCGGCATGCTCCTGGTCATCACGCTCTTCAGAAGGCCCATCGAAAAGGCAGGTGGCCTCCTATGACGACACTTCCTTTTTGGCAGCAGGCCGCCATCATCGGCCTCTGTGCCTTGGGTACCATGGTGACCCGCTTTCTCCCCTTCCTCTGCTTCAAGCCCGGCGCTGAATTGCCCTCCTATGTGAAATACCTAGGCAAAGCCCTCCCCTCCGCTGTCTTTGCCCTCCTGGTGGTCTACTGCCTGAAGGATGTTTCTTTGCTGGAAGGAAATCACGGCATCCCCGAAGCCATTTCCCTCCTCCTCACCACCGCCATCCATGTGTGGAAAAGGCAAATGATGCTCTCCATGGCAGTCGGGACGATGGTGTATATGGGGCTGGTGCAGGTGGTGTTTTAGGCGGTATCGGTTTAGTAATTAGTAATTAGTGATTAGTGATTAGTGATCAGTGGTCAGTGATCAGGACGTACTTACCGTAACCAGACATAGCGG
>CAVKMC010000189.1:0-4104 GCA_963657285.1 Agathobacter sp. | reverse complement strand
CTGAATAAAAATTCAAGAATGATTTTTGAAAACGATTTAATCAGTGTTTCCCTAGGAAATCGGTAGCGAACCCATGATTTCTGAAAGCGAGGGGATTAGTAGGTGAAGAAGTATTATTTGGTAGCCATGGCGATGGTCATTGTCCTAGTGATGTCGCTGATCGGCTATGGTATTTTCATCAATTATGAGGGTGAGCGGGTCATCAGCGATCGGATGAGCAAGCAGGCTGTCACGGTACAGACGGCGAAGGCGTCCTATCGAGAGCTCCATCCGTCCTTTGATGTAGAGAATGCGCAGATGCAGAGCAGCAATGCCACCGACGTAATCACGAAGGTGGATGGCGTCATCACATCCAACACGCTGCACAAAAATCAGCGAGTGAAGAAGGGCGAGACCGTTGCGGTACTGACCAATGAAGAAATCCCGCTGCGCATCATCCAAGCAGAAAGTGCATTGAAACGCGCGGAAGCCGCCGAGCTGCAGTATAGAAATAGCTTCGATCGCTATAGCCGCTTGGTGAAGCTCAATGCGGTAGCCATGGAGAAATATGATGAGGCCCAGGCGAACTATGTAGCAGCCCAGGCGCAGGTAGTGGATGCCAAGGCCAGCCTGGATCAGGCTCTCCTGAACCAGAGCCGCCTCCATGTGGTTTCCAATCTGGATGGCGTGGTCATGGTCATTTACAAAGACGAAGGCAGCTTTGTCACCGCCGGCACCCCGATTTGCTTGGTCGGCGATTTCTCTCGCCTCTGGTTCTCTTTGAACATGGAAGATCCGGAAGTTCGCTCACTCTTGGGCGATGCGAAGGAGAAGGCAACGCTCGAGCTGTCCTTCCGCCGCTGGGATATGGGGAAAGCCTTTGACACCGAGTACGGTGCAGGAAATAAGGGAAATCGTAGTACCTTTGATACAGAAATTCAGGGCATTTATCCATCCTTGGATAAAAAGGCAGACATTCGCCGCGTGGTATTTTATGTCAATAACCCCACCAGCGTCCTGGAAGCCAAGAGCTATGACAATCTGCTCCTGACAAACAAGGCCCAGCGCCGCGTCATGTGCGTTCCTTATGGTGCCCTCTTTGATGATAGCAACGACGACAGCACCGTGTACAATCTCTATGTGGTGAACTCGGACAATAAATTGGAGCAGCGTACTGTCAAGGTAGGCTCCATCGGCGATAACTATGCGGAAATCCTGGAAGGCGTCAAAGAAGGCGAGACTGTCGTAATTTCCGGCTGGGAAACCCTGGAAGACGGACAGAGAGTAGAAGTAGAGATGGAGGCTGAGTAACATGATTAACTTTGAAAAATTATTCAGCCGAGAAGCTTTGGACAAGATGCGTTCTCCGGAAAAGCTGGATACGCTTCTTCATATCACAAATCCCATCGCCTGGATGGGGCTCGCCGCTATGATGCTCCTGATTATTGGCGTGATAATTTGGTCCTTCATGGGCTCCTTCACTGTCAAGGCCGATGGTATTGGTCTTTTGACAGACACCGGCGGCGTTCGAAAGATCACGGCCCTAAATAGCGGTCGCGTCGAATGGGTCTATGTCAGCAAAGGCAGCCGCATCAAAAAAAATCAGCAGGTTGTGGATTTGAAACAGCTCTCTATGAGAGCCGATACAGTGGCTACCAAGAATGTCATCGATGAAGGCTCGAATTTCAGCGATGTAGCTTCTCGCGTTAGCAACCACGACGCTAGAAAAGCCGCCGAGGCGGCAGCTGAGCGTATATACAGCCCCTATGAAGGCATTGTCAGTGAAATCTTCGTCGATGAAGGGGCTTTGGTCAATGCCGGCGACGATATCATCACTCTTCGCCTTGACGAAGGCAGAAATGACCTCCGCGGCGTGCTCTATGTTTCTGTAGAGCAGGGCAAGCGCATCGAACCGGGCATGAGCATCCAGCTCGATCCCAATGGCGCAGACACCAGCCAGAGCGGCAGCCTCTTAGGCGTGGTTCGCACCGTTTCTCAGTACCCCATCGATAAATCCTCTCTCATGTGGAATTTGGGAAATTCTCTGATGGCTAATGCTGTCGTTTCCTCTTTGGGAAATGCGCTGGTAGAGGTTCGTTTCGATTTAGTAAAAAATAAAAGTGATCCATCCGGTTATCTGTGGACCTCTACCGTTGGGGAACACAAGCCGGTGACTGCAGGTACCTATGTGAACGGCTCTATCGTGGTAGAGCGTGTAGCCCCGATTGAAAAGGTATTCAACAAGATGAGCCAGTGGCTGAGAAACAGGTGATGTGATGGGGCAGGAAATCAAAACGCATCCTCGCGTCAAAGTACCGGTGGTACTGCAGATGGAGGCTACCGAGTGCGGCGCTGCCTCCTTGGCTATGGTGCTGGCCCATTATGGGCTATGGCTCCCCTTGGAGCAGCTCCGCAAGGAGTGCGGCGTCAATCGTGACGGCTCCAAAGCCAGCAACGTACTTCGGGCCTCTCGCAAATTGGGTTGTGAAGCGGTGGGCTACCGCATCATGCCCGAAAAGCTCCGAGAGGAAGAATTTCCTTTGATCATTCACTGGGAATTCAATCACTTCGTCGTCTTGGAAGGGATAAAAGGCGACACCGTATACCTCAATGACCCCGGTGTGGGTCGGCGCACGGTGAAATGGGCCGATTTCAAAGGCTCCTATACCGGGATCGCCCTCTATATCCGTCCCGGTCCGAATTTCAAACCGGCAGGACATCGCTACAGCGTCGTGAAGGCCATTCGCGAAAAACTGTGGGAAGACAAATGGGCGGTGCTCTTTGTCATTTTGATCGGCTTAGGCCTTCTGGTATGCTCTTTGGCATCGCCAGTGATGAGCCAGATCTTCTTGGATGATATTCTGACAGGGAAACACAAGGACTGGATGACCAATCTCATGTTGGCCATGACCCTATGTTTCCTTTTCAGCGGTCTTTTCTCCTTCCTGCGTGCCTGGTGTCTCACCCGTTGGCAGGAAAAGATTACCCTGTCTGACTCCGCCAGCTTCTTCTGGCATCTCTTGAAGCTGCCTATGGAATTCTTCCAGCAACGCTTCGCCGGGGAAATCGCATCCCGTGCCAGCTTTGCAGAGTCCATCGCTTCCGTCCTGAGTAACCAGGCGGCTACCTGCCTTCTGGACTTTGCTATGGCTCTTTTCTTCCTCTTCCTTCTCTATGAGTACAGTCCGTCACTGACCTTCGTTGGCGTGTCTTTCAGCTTGATCGACCTGGGGGTCTTCTTGTACCTCCGCCGGCGCTTGACGGATCTCACCATGAGAATGCAGCAGGAAAGTGGTAAGGCCTATGGTAACTCCATGAACGGTCTCCAGATGATCGAAACCATCAAGGCCAATGGTAATGAAGGCGATTTCTTTGCGAAGGTAGCCGGCTTCCATGCGAAGGTACTGGATACGAATCAGCAGATTACCCTTTTGAGCCAGACCACGAACATGATTCCTATGCTCCTTTCCGGCGTGAATGGGGCGCTCATCATGACCATCGGCGGCTTCTCCATCATGGAAGGCGCTATGACAGCCGGTATTTTCATGGCGTTCCAGAGTCTCATGAGCAATTTCCAGTCGCCATTTAATAACATGGTTTCCCTGGGACAGACCCTGCAGACCACAGAAATGCAGATGCAGCGTCTGAACGACGTGCGTCGTTATGAAATCGATAAACTGAACTATCCGGAGGAAGAGCCGGAATTCGAAGGCACTTCTTTGTCCGGACACTTGGAATTGAAGGATATTTCCTTCGGTTACAGCGCTTTGGCAGCGCCGCTTCTGCAGAATATCAATCTCACCGTAGAACCGGGTCGCTGGGTGGCCGTGGTCGGTGCTTCCGGCAGCGGCAAGTCTACCTTGGGCAAGGTACTGACCGGGCTCTATGAGCAGTGGGGCGGCGAAGTCCTTTTGGACGGCGTGCCGCGCACACAAATTCCGCGCAAGGTCATCGTCAACTCCCTGTCCTCTGTGGACCAGGAGGTCTTCCTCATGAGCGGTACGGTGAGAGAAAACATCAGCATGTTTGATTCCTCCATCAGCATCGATGATGTGATCCAGGCCGCGAAGGATGCCTGCATCCATCAGGATATTTTGAAACTGAATGGCGGCTATGAGGCCATGG
>CAVKMC010000188.1:0-4115 GCA_963657285.1 Agathobacter sp. | reverse complement strand
TAGCTGCACCCCAGCTCCTTCAGCATGGCGGGAGCGATTTCTCCGGTGAAAGCGCCCTTTTCCTCGGGATACACATTCTGGGCGCCCCAGTGGATATAGGAGCGTTCCAGGAAGAAGCGGCAAATGGGAATGGACGTAAAGGGCGGACAGAGGAGAATCTCTACCTTGTCATCCTTTTTGATTTTGAAGGATTTAAAGAAGGCCTCCGTCTCTGCCACGGTAGAATTCATTTTCCAATTTCCTGCAATGAGGATATGTCTCAAATCGATCACTCCTTATCGGCCAGGATAGCTACGCCCGGCAGCACCATGCCTTCGAGCATTTCCAGAGAAGCGCCACCGCCGGTAGATACATGGGAGAATTTATCTCCGATGCCCAGCTGGTCCACTACGGAAGCCGATTCGCCGCCGCCGATGACGGTGGTAGCATCCAAGCCTGCCATGGCTTCAGCGATGGTGAAGGTGCCTTTGGAGAATGGTTTCATTTCAAAAACTCCCATAGGACCATTCCATACGACAGTCTTCATCTTTTTCAAGGTCTCTACATAAAGGTCGATGGTCTTCGGCCCGATATCGAGAGCCATCCAGGGATCTTCGAATTCTTCTGCCGAAAGAACCTTGGTATTGGCCGTTTCGGAGAAGGCATCCGCTGCCATGAAGTCGATAGGAAGGAGGATTTCGCTTCCCATTTCCTTGGCCTTGGTCATCAGATTTCTAGCCAGGTCGAAGCGGTCCTTATCCTGCAGGGACTGGCCCATGTCGTGGCCCTGAGCCGCTACGAAGGTATTCGCCATGCCGCCGCCGATGAGGATGACGTCAGCTTTTTCCATGAGGTTCGCAATGACCTGGATCTTGTCGCTGATCTTCGCACCGCCGATGATGGCTGCGAAAGGACGATCCGGATGCTCGATGACGCCGTCAAGGAAATCGATTTCCTTCTTCAAGAGAAGGCCGGACACCATGGGCATCAGCTTGCCTACGCCGGCAATGGACGCATGGCTTCTATGAGAGACACCGAAAGCATCGTTTACCGCCAAGGTGCAGCCTGTCACCAGGTCTTTGGCAAATTCCGGTACATTCTTTTCTTCTTCCTTGTGGAAACGCAGATTTTCCAGGAGCAGCACTTCGCCGGGCTTCAGCGCCTTTTTCATAGCCGCTGCTTTTTCGCCCACGCAGTCATCGGAAAAAGCTACGTCCTGACGGAGGAGCTCAGAGAGACGCTTCGCCACCGGGGCCAAGGAGAGGTCTTCCTTCACCTCGCCCTTCGGGCGGCCCATATGGCTGGCGATCACGAGCGCTGCGCCCTGATCCAAGAGGTAGCGCAGGGTCGGAATGGTAGCACGGATGCGGATATCATCGAGAATGTGCCCTTCCTTATCGTGAGGCACATTGTAGTCTACGCGAATATATACGGTCTGGCCCTGGGGCTTCAAGTCATATACGGTCTGCTTATTCATGGATTAGAGTCCTTTCGATGCTACGTATTTCACCAGGTCGATGATTCTCATGGAGTAGCCCCATTCATTATCGTACCAAGCGATGACTTTGATCATATTTCCTTCCATCACCATAGTGAGGAGGCTATCGACAGTGGAGCTTACGTCGGTGGTGCGGAAATCACTGGAAACCAGCGGTTCGTCGGTGTAAGCCAGGATGCCTTTGAGTTCCCCTTCGGCTGCTTCCTTGAGAGCTGCATTGATTTCTTCTTTGGTGGTCGGCTTTTCGACTTCTGCCACCAGGTCTACCAGGGACACATCCGGAGTCGGTACGCGGATAGCCAGGCCATTCAGCTTGCCCTTGAGTTCCGGGATGACGATGCCGATGGCTTTGGCTGCGCCGGTAGAGGTGGGGATGATATTTTCTGCAGCCGCTCTACCTCTTCGAGCGTCCTTCTTGTGCGCCTTTTCCAGGATGGCCTGGTCATTGGTGTAGGAATGAACGGTGGTCATGAGGCCGCGGAGGATGTGGAATTTTTCGTTCAATACTTTGACAACCGGCGCCAGGCAGTTGGTGGTGCAGGATGCATTGGAAATCACATTATCGGTTTCCGGATTGTAGGTTTCTTCATTGACGCCCATGACGATGGTAGCGTCGTCATCCTTGCCGGGAGCGGTGATGATGACCTTCTTTACGGTGCCTTTGATATGCTTACCGGCGCTGACCTTGTCCTTCAGTTTGCCGGTGGATTCTACCACGATTTCTACGCCATAAGCGCTCCAGTCCAGATGTTCCGGATCGCGATCAGAGAATACATGGATTCGTTTGCCATCCACAATGAGGTCATCCCCATCGATTTGTACATCCTTGTCCAAACGGCCATGGACGGTATCGTATTTCAGCAGATATTCTGCTGTTTCTACGCCACTCGGATTGTTGATAGCTACCACTTCCAGATCATCTCTGTCCAAAAGTCCGCGGAATACCAGTCTTCCGATTCTGCCGAAACCATTAATACCGATCTTTGTCATGATGTTTATACCCTCCTGTTTCTGACACTGCCAATCGCAGTATTTCCTCTGCTGCTCCCTCGTCGGTGATCAAGGTACCGCGCACGCCCGCTCTGGCCATAGCCAAGATGGCTGCGCCCCTCTCATGTCCGCCGGCAGCAATTAAAACGTGCGGGATCGATGGGATATCTTCTTTCGAAATGCCCGCATTGTACAACCGATATAAAATCTGTCCCTTCTGATTCACGAAGAGTCCCAGCGCTTCTCCTACGGCCTCCTCTCTCTCCAGCCGCTCCCGTACATCCGCTGGGAGCGAATGAGAAGCCGCCATGTCCTTGGCGTCCTGGATGCCTGTCAAAAGGATGCGCACCTTAGGAAATAGCGCGTCCATAGCCTTCACCTGAGGGAGCTCATTCTTCACCTGCAGATACAGCTCCGGCGATAGGCCATCGGGGATGTGCAGGATATGATACTCGCCGCCAAGCTGCTCAGCCATGCGGGCAGCTACCACATTGGGCAGATACTCCACCTTCTGGCCGAATCCGCCGCCCGCCGGCAGCACATCCACATGCATATGAAACTTCGGGAGCGCCGACGCCGTCTTTGCCATCATGGGCCCGCCGGTGACTGCCATCACATCGTTGTCACGAATGATGCGCATCAGTGTGAGCGCCGTCACCTGAGCGATGTCCTTTTTCCCGGACTCCCATACGTCCAGATCGCCTCTCACCAGGATGACTTTTTCCATGGAAAGAAGGCGGCAAAGCTCTTTCTCCTTTTCCGCCAAAGCCGGGCTTTTCTGGAAATAATGGGAAAGCGGTGTCAAAAGAGAACGCCCCTTGTCCGTCAAGGTCATTCCCGACGGGCGAGCAGTCAAAAGACCCGTGCGGCCCATCTCTTCCACATGCCTTCGCACCGTACTCTCCGAGAGTTTCGTCTGCACCACCAAAAGATGCCGGCCCACCGGCTCCGTGGCGTCAATGACGCGAAGAATCTCATAACGCTCCAAAGCCTCCGTCATAATTTCCGGTACCAGGAGCATCATCAAAGAATCTTCTTCCACATTCATCACTTCCCTATCCTTATGTATCCGATAAAAAACAAATGGAATCAGGCAAAACTCTACTTGTACAGTATAGCACGAAAGCATTTATACTAC
Organism: Agathobacter sp.; assembly: GCA_963657285.1. Taxonomy (GTDB): domain Bacteria; phylum Bacillota; class Negativicutes; order Veillonellales; family Dialisteraceae; genus Dialister. The sequence continues at coordinate 510 of CAVKMC010000188.1, read as the reverse complement.
AATAACTGCCGTGAAATTTATGTTGAAGTGTATGCTATTTATTGTTTATTGTGCAATTTTGTAAAATTTCTGAAAAGAAATCCGGTTTTAGGGATAAGGGACAAGGGATAAGGCGCGCGTTTAGCTGCCCCCCTACATCCGTTAACCGTTTACCGTATAACCGTTCACCGCGCATGCTGATAGTAGTGAGAAATGAGCTGATAAGCTTTTATCCGGAAAATTTATGGTGCCATGTTACGCTATCGTCAAAAGAGTCGGTTACCGGTTATACGGTAAACGGTTATCGGTAACAGGGAAGCAGCCAAGTGCGCCTTATCCCCTATCCCTTGTCCCTTATCCCTTTCAGCCTCGCCCTCCTATTCTTAAAAAGTATAGAAATCCAACACAACCATGAGTTCATTAAACATTTTATTTTTTCTATGTTTATTTTCACGAGTGCCGAGATTATAATAAGAAAGGAAATAAAAATTTAAAAGATGACAATCATTTCTGGGGCCTTATCCCCTATCC
>CAVKMC010000187.1:0-4132 GCA_963657285.1 Agathobacter sp. | reverse complement strand
CCCCCGTCAATCATACCCGCTGACTCCGCAAGAGCTCCAAGCTCCAAGCTCCTAGCTCCTAGCTATGAGAAAGCAGGTACGCGCGTCTTTATCCCTAAGCCTCACAAGTACCCCCTCACCACATCATACACCACCCGGAGGCTCCCGTAGTAGAAGCCCTCTTGGGAGAGGGCGTAGAGGATCTTGCTTATCCCACAGGCCAGGGTGAAGGCGAAGAAGAGGATGGATACCGATTTTTCTTTCCATTTCCAGGGCTCCGCCTTTTTCCCTTTCGCTAGAAATAGGCCGCGGCTGATGACCGAGAGAGCCAGCGTCGAAGACCGACGAAGACAACGAGCCAGGAGGGGCTTCACCATATGCGGGATATGGGTCAGCACCTGGTGGCGGCCCTTTTCGCTGCCGCTTCGGAGCTGCAGGGCCACCATGACCTCCCCGGCTTCTGCCGCAAGGACCGGGAAGAAGCGGATTGCCGTCACCAGCATGAAAGCGGCCTGGGGAGACATATTCCAAGATGTGAGCCCCTTCAAAAGCTGCCGCGGGTCGCTGGTCCAGCACACCAGAAGGCCCAGGGTGATCATGGACACCGTGCGCATGCCCTGGATGGCGCCGTAGATGATCCCTTCCCGATAAATATATAGCCCGCCGGTCAAACTCCCTAGCATCGGAAAGTCCGGAGAAATCAACATCAAGAGCGGCGTCCTGGGATTCTGCGCGAAGAAGAGCGCTTGGCTGGCGATAGATCCCCACAGGCCCAGGAGGATGAAGATCGCCAGCACCCGCCACTTATAAAAAGGCGTCCGCGCCAAAAGGTGGAAGACCAAGGTCAGGGTGAAAAGGAGAAATAGGCTCCGCCCATTATCCACGATGATCATCATCAGCGCATAGGCGAAGAGGAATGTCAACTTCGTGCGACCGTCCAGCTCGGTGAAGAAGGAGTGCCCATCGCCGCCTTCCCATAGCTGCCTAAAGGACATGATCCATCACCTCTTTCACCGTTACGCAGGGCTCGATGCCCAACATTTCTGATAGCGTCACCATAGGAGGGATCGAGAGTCCCCCTTCCTCCATGAGGCGGCGATCGCTAAAGATTTCATGCACCGGCCCATGAGCCAGGAAGCGGCCTTCTTTCAGAAGAAATACCTGATCCGCCAATTCGCTGGCCAGCTCTATATCATGAGTGCAGAAGAAAATGGTCCGCCCCTCCTTCGCCGCAAAGCGAAGGAGCTCCTTGATTTCCGAGAGGCTTTTCTGATCCTGCCCCGTGGTGGGCTCGTCCAGGAGGAGGAGGTCATTGTCCTTCCTTGCCAGCATGGCACCCAGTACCACCCGGAGCCGCTGGCCCTTCGAGAGAGCCAGGGGGAAATCATTCCGATAGTGACGCACGTGGAGCCGGCGCATCAGAGTATCCAGCTCTTCCTCGGTGATGGTTTTGTTATTCCAGGTCAGCTCCTCCTTCACCGTGTCGGTGAGGAGCATCAGGTCCGCCTCCTGACGCATGTAGCCGATGTGATGGCGCTGCCGCTCGGCCGGTTTCCCTAGGAGCAGGATTTCTCCCTGTGTCGGACTGTCGAGGCCGGAGAGGAGATTCATGAGTGTAGATTTCCCGGCGCCGTTGAATCCCATGAGCGCATTGATGGTGCCCTGGCGGATTTGAAATGTCAGGCCGTGGAGGGTTTCCTGCTTTGCGCCGTTATAGGTATAGCGGAGTCCCTTGCCCTCGAGGACGATGCCCTCACCCTCCGGCTTTTCCTCCCGCGGGATTTCCCTGCGGAAATGGATCCCTGCCTTTTTTATTTCCTCGGCGGCGATCCGCGCGTGCCCCGAAAGATGGGAGAGCCCCAAGAGCCGCGACAGCTTCACCGCCTGCGGCTCGCGAAGCCCGTAGGCTTCCGTGTCCCCCAGCGCCTTCCAGGCCTCCACCGTGGCGCCGTCGTAAATGATTTTCCCCTCATACATGCAGCAAAGACGTGGGAAATAGCGGGCCAGCTCATTCACCCGATGCTCCACCACAAGGATGGTCATATGGTCTTTTTCATTCAAGGAAACCAGAAGCTCCAAGAAATCCTTGACCCCTTTGGGATTCATCTGGCTCACCGGCTCGTCCAGGATGAGGAGCTTCGGGTGAGTCACCAGGATGGACGCCAAAGCGAGGCGCTGCCGCTGCCCGCCGGAGAGTGCGTGGATGCTCCTCTCCTCCATACCGGCGAGCCCCGTCTTCTCCAGCGCAAGCCGCACTTCCTCGGCGATGCGCGCTTCCGGTTCGCCGCGATTTTCCAGAGCGAAGCCCACCTCGTCACCTACGGTCATGGCGAAAAGCTGGTCATCCGGCGTCTGGTACACCGTCCCCGCCAGGAGGCCGATATCCTCCGCCGTCATGGTAGAGACATCCCGACCGTCCAAGAGGATTTCCCCCGACAGCTCCGACTCGCCTTCTTCGAGGAGTCCCGTGATGGACTTGATGAGCGTCGATTTCCCGCAGCCCGAGCGGCCGGCGAGGAGCACCATTTCCCCTTCGGCGATCGCCAGATTCACATGAGAGAGCGTCTCCCGCTTACGCGACAGGTAGCGGCACGAAAGGTCCTTGATTTCCAGTATCATGATCCCATCACCTGCTTCAGCCGGCTGCCCATGCGGTAGCCCATCCAGCTGCCCAAAGAACTATACAGCAGCCCATTCATGATCATGTACAGCGCGATGAACCAATCCGCATAGTACAAGCGATAGAAAAGCATGAGCTGCTCCATATTGATAAATGTAATCACCGCGTCGGCGATGCCCAAGAGGAAACAAATCCCCATGGCATAGGGCGCCGTGAGCTCCTTCTTTTTGTAGAAACCGGAAATCGCAAGCGCCGCCTCGATGATGACGATGGACACCGCGCAGATCAAAATCCCCACCGGCGTCACGCGGCCAAAGAGCACCGCCGAGAGCATCCAGCGCATCAAAAAGAAAAGCGCCGCCACCCCGGGCCGCCGGAAAAGGATGAGGAGAGACACCAGGAGCAAATACTGCACCACCCCTGAGAGGAGCCCGGTCACCAGTCCCGAGAAAGGCCCTAAAAGCACATGGAGGAAATCGCCCAAAAGCGTCACCGGCACCACCACGCCGCCAAAAGCCATGGCCGCAAAAAGGGACACGGTGATGTCTCCCTTCGCCCCGATGGAAAGGATGCACCGCTTCAAGGGCCCGATGGCCAGAAGCACGAGGAGAAGCGAGAGCACCGCAAAGCCCAGCGTGAGAAATCCCACGCTCCGCTTCTTCACCACATGGAGCGGCGTCTCCATCACCCGCTCCGACGTCCCATCATAGAGCGTCATGCGAAGGGTGTAGTCGCCCTCTGCCAGAGCGAAGGGATTCACATAGAGCGGCACCACGGCGGTCTGTATCTTATTTCCATTGAGAGATAGCGCCGCTTCCGTGGCACGGCTTTCCAGATCCACCGCGCCGTCCTCCGCTGCCGCCATGAGCCCCGGCCGCGGCTCGCCGCTCTCCCGGTCCACCAATTCCGCCCGGAAATGGATGGTCCGCACATCCTTCTTCGGATTTCTCATGTCCAGGAGAAGATAGCTATTCGGCTTTGCGAGAAGTCCTTCCCAATCTACGCCCCGGCCGCCGGTCAGGCGATTTTTCATATTCTCGATGGTCACGTCCGGCACCACCAGGGTCTCCTTCTCCTCCCGGCCGTCCCGCTCGCCGTCCGCATTGACAGGCAGCACCACCGACTGCACATACCAGGAGTTATGGGCCGCCTGCGTCTTGTCTTTTTCCACTTCTGCGGCAGAGGCTGTGAAGGAAATCATTTTCTCCACCTTCTCCTCTCCCGCCGTCAAGGTCACAGGGATTTCATACGTTCCCTCCGTGATGCCCTCAGAAATAGAAATCGGGATCGCCGTGAAAATTTCCCCATAGTCTGCGGGAAGCTGCCAGTGGATGGCGATGTGATTTCCTTCCACCTCCCAGCCACCCCCGGGAAGTGCCGAAAGGCCGTCAGGAAGGGAAATGGAAATCTCCCCCGCCTCCTCCGGCGCCCCGAAGTGCTGCACGCTCACATAGAGAAGCTGCGTACTCCCCGCGTGGGCGCGGGGCTCGTCGTTCTTCGAAAGCGTATAGGGAAATACCGCCGACAGCACCG
>CAVKMC010000186.1:0-4187 GCA_963657285.1 Agathobacter sp. | reverse complement strand
GTCACCGTACCGTAAGTGCCCACATCCACCAGATAGCAGCCCCGCGGCCCGATTTCCGTCATGTCCAGTCCCTGGGTATTTCCCGGATACACAATGTAGGGCTTTTTGGAAATAGTCCGCCTCGTATGCATGTGGCCAAGAGCCCAATAATTGATGCCCGCTGTCTTCAGCTCCTCGACACTGCAAGGCGCATAGGGCGAGTCCTCCACGCCTGCATCGGTGTGAAGCATGCCGATAGCAAAGCCATCCGCCGGATTCACAGAGAATTTCTTCACCAGATTTTCCTTCGTATGGCGAGTCTTATAGCTGATGCCGTAAATGGTGGCCGCCTTCTCCCCATCCTTCATAAGCGGGATGCCCTCTACCTCTTCCGAAGAGAAAACATGCACCGTGTCCGGCATAGGGATGTCCGCCCGCCAAGCCTCGCCGGGATCGTGATTTCCATGGATAATGAAAACCTCGATGCCCGCCTGGGCCGCCCGATAGAGCTCCCGACCAAAAGCCATCTGCGCCGCTAAGCTGTGATGGTCTGAATTATATACATCACCGGAAATCAGAATCGCATCCACCCTGTTTTCCAGTGCCGCGTCTACCACTTTTTCAAAAGCTTTGAAGGTGGCTTTCCCGATCTGCTCCGTCCATGGGCCTTTGCTCCCCAGGCGCACATCGCCGAAGGGCTCGCCCAAGTGCAGATCCGCACAATGGATAAAAGAAAAATGCTTTCCCATAAATCCTCCTAAAATGATCACGTTTGTATTTTCGTAGACACTTTCTTATTTTAACACATCTCGTAAAAAATAGATGAGCTCTTTGAATAAAATCCGTGGCCTATATATAATAGAAGGAAAATGTGTAGTCGGTGGTCAGTGATTAGTATTCAGTGATCAGTAGTCAGTAATCAGTACGCGATTGGCTACAGCGAAAGTTCTCCCGCTTCCCTCTATCGCCGAAAAAGCAATTAGCTATAAAGGGAAATGGGAAACTTTTTCCTAAAAGCCAAACACGTACTAATCACTGAACACTGATCACTGATCACTAACTACCGACCACCGATTACCCCAAAAGGAGGCCCCATGGCATATAGTGAATTGGTGAAATCTTTGAATCCCATCCGTTCTTACATGCGGGATTTTTTTGTGTACGGTTTCAAGAATCGGAGTGATTTCCCCGAGAGTCAGCGGCGGAGCTATGACAACGAGAAGCGGCGAATGGAGAGCTGGCTTGCGAAATACATGGATTTCTACATGAATCCTTTCAAGCAGAAGATCGTATTTCTCTCCATCGACAGCCGCGAATCCGACCGGAATCCGCTCTACCAAGCCTTCTTAGCGAAAAGCTTCACCGACAAAGACGTGATGTTTCATTTCTTTCTGCTGGACATCCTCTCTGACGGGAAGGAGCGGACCAGCGGGATGCTTTGGGATGCCTTGAGCGCCTATCCGCTCCCTGATGTGCCCGACGAATCCACGATCCGCAAGAAATGCCGGGAGTATGCGGCGCTTGGCATCTTCCTCTCCCGCAAGGAAGGGCGAAGCGTCTACTACAGCCTGGCGGACTCCATCGCCACAGACGCTTTGGTGGATGGGCTGGCCTTCGCCTGCGAGACCATGCCGCTGGGCGTGCTGGGGGCTTACCTCACGGAGACGACGGAGCGCGATCCCATCCACATCGCCTTCAAGCACCACTATATATTTCCAGCGCTGGATGCGGAAATATTGGAAGTCATGCTCAAGGGGATCGAGGAGAAAAGGGAGGTACGACTCGCATTTCCTGATAAAGAGGAAAAAATCGTATTTCCCTGGAAAATCTTCAGCAGCACCGAGACGGGACGGCAATATCTTCTGGGCCTCACCGATGGCCGCCCCACCTTCTCGCGGCTGGACCGGGTAGAGACGGCGAAGCTCGGAGACGTGGACGAAAAGGCTGGGGCGAAGGAAGAAATCCTGGCGGGAAAGCTCCCCCATCTCTGGGGCGTTTCCGGCGGCGATTGGGAGACGGTGTACCATGTGGAAATGGTAGTCCGACTAGAAAGCTCGGAGTCTTTTGTCATCGACCGCATGCAACGGGAGAAGCGCTGCGGACGCGTCTCCCTCGTGTCCCCGGGACTTTGGAAATATGAGGCCGACGTCTATGACCCGCTGGAAATGCTGCCATGGCTCCGCACCTTCATCGGCCGCATCGAGAGCCTGTCCTCGAATCATCCCAAATTAGAAAAAAGATTCTTTGCAGACTTCGATGCGATGGAGAAGCTTTATGAGGAGGATACCCCATGATTTTCCATGAAATATACGGCTCCTACTATCATGCCTTGGCGGCGATTTTAAAGAAAGCCAAGGACCGGCCCATCACCGTCCCGGAAATCTATCAAATCATTCACGCCTATTGCTTCGGAGAATCCGGCACTACGATCCCTGACAAATTAAAAAGCGGCGAATGGCCATTTCTGAAAGGAAATACCTCTGTCCTCACCCACAAGCCCCGCTTCCCTACCACCACGCTGGAACGCCGCTGGCTCGCTACCATTCTCGCTGACCCGCGGGTGCAGCTTTTCCTCACCGAAGAGATGCCGGCCATGCCTGACGCCCCGCTTTGGAAAGAGGGAGACCTGGTCTACTACGACCAGCACCACAGAGGCGACCCTTTCACGGAGAAAGACTATATCCGAAATTTCCGCGCCATGCTTAGGGCGCACCGTGAGAAAAAGGAAATCCGCATCCGCTACAAGACAATAAAAGGGAAACCGAAAACCATCACCGGCCAAGTGGAAAAGGTGGAGTATTCCCAGAAGGATGATAAATTCCGTTTCCTGGTGCGGTCAAAATTGAATGAGAAAAAGGGGCATACCCTGAATGCAGGAAATATAGTCAGCGCCAGTATGGAAAACCGGCCGGAAAAACTGAGTATCTCCGCCATGGCCCCTGAGAAAAAGAAGGTGACCGTGGAAATCACCGACGAAAGAAACGCCCTCAATCGCACCATGCTCCACTTCTCGGACCTGGGCAAAACCACCGAAGTCACCGGCGAGAAAACCTACCAAATGGTCCTTCGCTACGACCCCGCTGACGAAGCAGAGATCCTCATCCGCCTCCTCTCCTTCGGCCCCTTCGTCAAAGTCATAGAGCCCGCGGAGATGTTGGAAAAGGTAAAGGCGCGGCTGAAAAGACAAAGAGCTTTAGTAATTAGTGATCAGTGATCAGTAATTAGTACGCTCTTTCCGTTAGTCAAACAAAGAGCTATTACCTTTACAGATTTTAAGGGTGCTACAAACGTTATGAAATATACGTATGCACCAGTGGAAATAGCGTACTAACTACTGATCGCTGATCACTGATCACTAAACTACTTTCGCAACTTTTTATCCGTGTTTCCTTCTCCCCTCATGCTATACTGATCCCAGCTCGAGAGGAAGAAGCTCACAGCAATCCTGCTCTAATTTGCCTAGAACTGGGAGATCTTGATGTAATCAGCGCATGTGACCTTGTTACGACCTGACTGCGAAAGCGGGAATGGTCGACCGGTCTTGCCTACTCAAGAATGGCGACGAACCAAAATCCAGGATCCTCTGGGATCCGGATAGCCAATGCTTCTAGACACGATTTTCGAATCTCCCTTGAGCCTTGGTTCTCGCCTAAAAAAATAACAGCCCCGAAGTGAATTTCGCACAGAAATCACTTCGGGGCATTTTTAGTAGTCGGTGGTCGGTAGTCGGTAGTCAGTACGTGCTTGGCTTTTAGCAAAGAGTTTCTCGTTTTCCTTTATCGCTAATTGATCTTTCGGCGAAAAAGGAAAACGGAACCACTTTCGCTGCAGCCAAGCACGTACTGACTACCGACCACCGATTACTGACCACTAATAAGGTTCGCAACTTTTTATCCGTGTATTTCCCCTTCCCCTTTGGTATCCTTACTTCAGCAGGAAACGAAAGATACTTACAGCAAATGAGAGCCTTCAAAGTATAGGCACCTGGGCGGTAGCATTGCTAACGACCCAGGGAGCATTCAAGTATCTTGTTAGAAGCCGGCGATTTCCGCCTTTCCAAGAAATACTCTCAACAAAAGAAGATCCCGGCTTCTGATCCTGTTTTTTATTTTTTCATCTTTACCTCCTTCCTATGGAAGGAGGGGGACCGCGAAGCGGTGGAGTCTAAAAGGGCGAAGCCTTTCCTATTAAGCCCTCTTCTCTGAAGA
>CAVKMC010000185.1:0-4190 GCA_963657285.1 Agathobacter sp. | reverse complement strand
GTAGTCGGTAGTCAGTACGCGATTGGCTGCTGCGATAGCTTTTGCTTTTAACCTTACTGCTGATAAATCCTGCACGAAGCCGAAGGATCTGCCAGCAATAAAGAAAATCGGAAAAGCTGTCACAGAATTCAAATGCGTACTGACTACCGACTACCGATCACCGACTACTAAAACACCAGCGTTCTCCTGAAAAATTTTCTTGACTTTCCTCCCCCAGAGGTCTATAATGCGAAGCAACAGACGATGATGAAGAAGGGGTAATGAAACTTTTTCAGAGAGGCAGCGGTTGGTGAGAGCTGCCAAAGGCTTATTATCTTTCCACTTCGGAGACAAAGATGAGGAATCTTTCGGGATATGCCCGTTACAGCATGCTAAAGATGGCCGAAAGGCAATTTGGGTGGTATCGCGGGTGCTCTCGTCCCTTGGAGGATGGAGAGCGTTTTTTATTTCCTGCATTTCCTACTACCAAAACCTTTCAGCTAAATTGGGTGGCACCGCGAGAAAAGAGAAGCTCGTCCCATGGGACGTCTTCTCTTTTTGTATTTTTAGGAGTGAAAAATGGACAGAGTATACAATTTCAATGCCGGCCCCTCCCCTATGCCATTGGAAGTCTTGGAGGCCATGAAGAAGGATCTCACCGATTTCAGAAATACGGGCATGGGCATCACAGAAATCAGTCACCGGTCGAAAGAATTCCAAGACATGCTGGACGAGACGAAGGAGCTTCTCCGTGAGCTCATGCATCTCAATGAGGAGCAGGAAATCGTCTTCATCCAAGGCGGCGGCACCATGCAATTCCTCATGACCGCCTGCAATTTCTTACACACCCGCGCCGCTTACGCAGACACCGGCGTGTGGGCTCACAAGGCCAGAAACTCCGCCGCCTTCTTCGGCGAAGCCTACGACGCGAATTCCGCGGCCGATAAAAATTATTCCTACATCCCCGATGTCTACGACATCAAGCCGGAGACCGACTACCTGTATCTTTGCACCAACAACACCATCTACGGCACGGAGTATTGGAAATTCCCGAAGGTGGATGTGCCGATGATTTGCGACATGTCCTCCGACATCCTTTCCCGTGAGCTCGACTTCAATCAGTTCGACATGATCTGGGCGGGCATCCAGAAAAATCTCGGTGCCGCCGGTGTGGCTCTCGCCATCATCAAGAAGGATCTCCTCGCCAAAGCGCGGACCGACATCCCCGAATACCTGCAGTACCAGACCTTCGTCAAAAAAGACTCTACCTATAACACGCCGCCGGTCTTCTGCATTTACAGTCTGAACTGCATGCTCCACTGGATCAAGGACATGGGCGGCCTCCCGGCCATCGAAGAAAGAAATAAAATCAAAGCCAAGCTCATCTACGACGTCATCGATGAGAGCAATGGTTTCTACAAGGGCCACGCCGAGAGGGACGCCCGCAGCCGCATGAACGTGACCTTCAACCTGGCCAACGCGGACATGGAAAAGGATTTCGTAGAAAAAGCGAAAGCCCATCACTTCATCGGCGTCAAAGGCCACCGCCTGGTAGGAGGCCTCCGCGTCTCCCTCTACAACGCCGTCACTCCCGAAGCCGCCGCCGCTCTCGCGGAATTTATGAGGGAATATCAGAAAAATCAGTAGTCAGTAATTACCGATCACCGATAACCGGTAACCGGTAACCGGTAACCGACTCCTTCACCGTTAGTGCGCACGGTTACCGGTTATCGGTTATCGGTTATTGGTTACACGGTTGCACGGTTACACGGGAAAGCAGCCAAACGCGTACCGACTACCGACTACCGACCACCGACTACTAAAACCGCCAATCGTTATACAGCAATACCTATTTCTAAAAGGAGAACTATCATGAGAATTTTCATCACTGCCGACGTTGCTAAAGAAGCGAAAGAAATTTTGGAAAAGGAATTTATCGTAGACATCCAGCCGAATATGGAGGAAGACGCGCTGTGCCAGGTCATCGGAGACTACGATGCCATCATCACCAGAAGCCAGACGGTGATCACCAAGAAGGTCATCGACGCAGCTACAAATCTCAAGGTCATCGGCCGCGCCGGCGTGGGCATCGACGGCATCGACATCGCAGAAGCCACCAAGAAAGGCATCACCGTCGTCAATACACCGGAGTCCAATACTATCGCCGCTTGCGAGCACACCATCGCCCTCATGCTCTCCATGACCCGCCACATCCCCCAGGCCCATCAGTCCATCATGGAAGGCCGCTGGGATAGAAAGAGCTTCACCGGCATCCAGCTTCTGAATAAGACTGTGGGCATCATTGGCGTCGGCCGCGTAGGCTCCAATGTAGCCAAGCGCCTGCAGGCATTCAATATGAAAACCATCGGCTATGACCCCTACATCACATTGGAACGCGGCAAGCAGCTGGGCGTCGAGCTGGTGGATCTGGACACCCTCCTTCGCGAATCCGACTACATCACCCTCCACACGCCTCTCACCGACGAGACCCGCGGCATGATCGGCGCCAAGGAAATCGAAAAAATGAAGGACGGCGTCCGCATCGTCAATGCATCCCGCGGCGCAGTGGTAGACATCGAAGCCCTGGCAGCAGCGCTCAAAGCAGGCAAGGTAGCCGGCGCCGGCATCGACGTATGGCCCCATGAACCACTGACTGCGGAAAACAATCCATTCCTGGGCATGGCCAATGTGGCCCTCACCCCGCATCTGGGCGCATCCACCAAGGAAGCCCAGGCCGGCGTGGCCACTGACGTAGCCATCGGCGTAGCCCAGGCCCTCCGCGGCGAACCGGTAGCTACCGCCGTGAACGCTTCCCCGATCACCAAGGCCACCCTCCATGTGATCCAGCCTTACTTCAATCTTTGCGAGCGCATGGGAAATATTGGCATCGACCTCGCCGGCGGACGCATCGCTGCCATCCATGTGGAATACACCGGTGAGCTGGCGGAAACAGAAACCGCGCCGCTCACCACCGCCGTCCTCAAGGGTCTCCTCTCGCCGGTGCTGCAGCAGACCGTGAACTTCGTCAATGCTCGCGGCATCGCAGAAGAACGCCACATGGACATCCGCGAAGTGAAGACCAAGAAAGGCCACTACTTCACCAATACCATTTCCTTAACCATCGACACCGACAAAGGCAGCCACCGCATTACCGGCTCCCTCTTCGACCGCAAGGAAGCAAAAATCGTTTCCTTGGACCACTTCCGCGTAGACTTCGAACCGAAGGGCTGCATCATCATCGCGCCTCATGAAGACAAGCCGGGCATGATTGGCCAGGTCGCTTCCGTTCTCGGCACCGCCGGCATCAATATCAACGGCATGCAGGTCGGCGCATCGGCTGATAAAGGCACCAACGTGATGGCCGTCGCCGTAGACAAAGACATCCCCACCGCCGTCCTCCCGGCCCTCATGAACATCGACGGCATCCACGACGTGAAGGTTATTCATTGCGAACACTGAGAAAATAGTTAGGAGGGAGGAGTGAGGAGTTAGGAGTGATGGTGCGCCGCATCAAATTGAAAAGCGGCGCAAGCTTTGAAACTAATAAACGCGATTGACTGCTTTCCCACATCCGTACACCGTTCACCGTATAACCGTACACGCCCAAAGAGTCTGTCACAGGTTACACGATAAACGGTTCACGGTATGAGGAAAGCAGTAAGCACGCCCTATTTCTAAACTTTCGGCGCTTCTTAATTTGTGCGCCGCACCTCCACTCCTCACTCCTCACTCCTCACTTTTTACAAAAAGGAGCACATATGATCCGCATCATTCTTCTCCGCCACGGAGAAACCACTTGGAATATCGAAGGCCGCTACCAGGGCCAGGAGGATACGCCGCTGTCTGAGCGTGGCATTAAGCAGGGCCGCGCGGCGGCTTTGGCCTTGAAGGACGTACACATCGACCGGGCCATCGCGAGTCCCCTCTCCCGTTCCTACGACACCTGCCGCTTTGCAGCAGACTACCATGACCTGACCGTCACCAAAGACCCGCGGCTCACGGAAATCAGCCACGGACTTTGGGAAGGCATCCACGCCGACGAAATCGAAGCCCGCTATCCCGAAGAATTTCACCTCTGGCACACCCACCCCGAAAAGGTGCAGATGCCCCAGGGCGAAAACCTGGAGGACGTGCGGAAACGAGCTCGCGAAGCCTTCGACGAATACGCACAAAAATATGACGGCAAGACCCTCCTCGTCGCCGCCCATGAT
>CAVKMC010000184.1:0-4225 GCA_963657285.1 Agathobacter sp. | reverse complement strand
TATGGCTCTTGACTTTTTTGATTAACCAATTTACACCATTATACAGACATTATCTCAGTACGCGGCTAACTGCTTAGGCAATTTTTCTCTTGACCATTATCGGTTTAGTAGTCGATAGTCGGTACGTACTCACTGCTATCGATCACTAAGCTGATAACGAAAAAGGAGGAGTAGCGCAGGTAGTCAAACGCGTACTGACTACTGAATACTGACTACTGAATACTGATTACTAAAAATCGATAGCGGAAAACGGGAAAGCATTAGCCGGCAGTCAAACTCGTACTGACTACCGACCACCGACCCCCGACTACAAAATCGATGGTCCTGGCTCACTTGTGATATAATAAGTTCAAAATCTGATTTCTTTTCTCATTCTCTAAGGGGGTGGAAGGATGGAGGTGCTTCGCGGCGGGTCTCCGGATCGGGTGCTGGCTTTGCTGATCGATGAGGCGGTGGCCGAGGGGGCCAGCGATGTGCATATCGAGCCGGAGGAGTCTCGGGTGCGGGTGCGTTTTCGTATCGACGGGCTGCTTTCGGATCGCTACGAGCTGCCTCTATCCATGGCCCAGGGGCTATCGGTGCGTTCAAAGGTGCTTGGTCGGATGGACGTAGGCGAGAGCCGTCTGCCGCAGGATGGGAGCTACCGCGAGGCGAAGGACGGGATTTTTTATGATTTCCGCATTTCCATCCTGCCTTCCCTCTATGGGGAAACTATCGTCTTTCGTATCCTTTCGGGAAAGGTGGATTTCATCGAGAGAAATGAGCTGGGCATGTTGCCGGCACAGGAGGCGATGTTTCGAAAGGCTCTTTCCCGCGGTCAGGGGATGATTCTCACCACCGGCCCTACCGGCAGCGGGAAGACGTCGACGCTCTACGCGGCGCTGAAGCTGCTGAATCAGGAGTCGGTGAGTATCATTTCCATCGAGGATCCGGTGGAGTATCGGCTGCCGGGGGTGACGCAGCTCTCGGTGAATGAGCGGTCGGGGTTGACCTTTGCCAAGGGGCTTCGTTCCTTGGTGCGTCAGGATCCGGATATCGTGATGATTGGAGAAATCCGAGATAAGGAGACGGCGGAGATCGCCATCCACGCGGCGCTGACGGGGCACCTGGTGCTCTCGACGCTTCACACGAATAACGCGGCGTCGGCGCCGCTTCGGCTCATGGATATGGGCGTGGCGCCGTACCTCATCTCGGCGTCGCTGTCCCTGGTCATGGCCCAGCGGCTCGCCGGGAAGGTGTGTCCTTCTTGCGCATCGGATTTCCTTTTGAGCAAAGAGGAGGCGGAGTCCTTGGGGCTTCCGATTTCTTATGCAGGGAAATCGGTGCGAAGCGGGGCGGGGTGTCCCCATTGCCATGGCAAGGGCACCAAGGGACGGACCGGGATATTTGAAATGATTTCCATCGGCCGAAGGGAAAGGGAGCTCATCCATCATGATTTCTCTTTGGACAAATTGGGCGAGGCCCTGAAGGAAATGGGCCCCACCATGGGCGAGGCGGCGCTTGCGAAAATGGAGGCGGGCCTCATTTCACCGAAGGCTTGCGCGGAAATAGTGGCAGGGGAGGCGTGACTATGGATATAGAGAAACTGACGGCGTCGCAGCCGGCGATGACGGATATTCATGTGACCGAGGGTGAGGCCATCGTGATTCGCGTCTACGGCGCACTGAAGAAGCAGAAGGAAATCATGGATGCTGCAGCCATGGACGGGCTTTTGAATGCCTATCTGCCCTGCGAGAAAAAAGAAATGTTAGAGAAGAACGGCGCTTGTGACGCCGCTTTTTCTGTTGGCGATTTGCGTTGTCGTCTCCATGTGTACAAGGCCGGTGGCCTGAGAGCAGCGGCGATCCGCATCCTGCCGGCTATGGAAACCGCCGGCGAGGATCCGGATATGGCATGGATGGAAAAGCTGGCGCAGCTGGATCGGGGGCTGGTGCTTTTCACCGGCGCGTCGGGCAGTGGTAAGAGCACTGCCATGGCCCGGCTCCTCACCATGATTGGACAGAAGCGGGCGTGCCACGTGGTGACCTTAGAGGATCCGGTGGAGTACATTCTCACTTTGGATAAGGCGCTGGTGCATCAGCGAGAAATTGGGCGAGACGTAGCGGATTTCCCTAGTGGCGTGAGGGAAGCACTCCGCGAGGACCCGGACGTCATCGCGGTAGGCGAGATGAGAGATGCGGAAACCATTTCCGCCGCCTTGACTGCGGCTGAGACGGGCCACCTGGTCATCGGCACCCTTCATTCGGCGCGGGCCAAGGACGCCGTGGGCCGCATGATCCATGCCTTTCCTTCGGAAAGAGAAAATGAAATCCGAAGCCTCCTCTCGGCGAATCTCTCCGCCATCGCGGCCCAGGTGCTGTGGCGGGCGGGGAAGGAAACCTATCTGGTGCGGGAAATCTTGACCAATGTCCCCGCCATCTCCCACCTCATCCGCGAAGGCAAGGAGGAGCAGATCCCCAGTTATATGGAAATGGGCACCTCCCACATGCGCACCATGCGCCAGGCGGTCTATGGCTTGAAGGATATCAGCGAGCGGGAGAGGGAGAAGCTTTTGAAGAGCTTGGGATAGGGCTATCAGGTTAGTGATCAGTGATCAGTAATTAGTAGTTAGGGCGCATTTGATTTTATTTACACATAGCGGGGGCATCTACATGTGGGGACTGAGGTCAAACGCGTCCTGATCACTGATCACTAATTACTAATTACTAATTACTAATTACAGGAGGCACATCATGAACCGTTTCCACTACAAAGCCTACAACGACGAGGGAAAGAGAGTCGAAGGTGTAGTCCTGGCGGATTCTCGCCGGGCGGTGGCGGGGACGCTTCTTTTGCGGGGGCTACATCCGATCCATATCGCAGAAGCGAAGGAGAAAAAGCATCTCTTCGAGAAGGCGCCGTTTCATAGTCGGAAGAAATTGGCGCTCCTTTCCTCCGAGTGGGCGTCGCTCTTAGAGGCGGGGCTTCTTCTGACAGACTCCTTACAGCTACTTGCAGGACATCGGCGAGGGCGAGAGAGGGAAATCCTCCTCTCTCTGGGCGAACGGATTTCTGCGGGCCACCAGGTGTGGGAAAGCTTTTTTGAGACAGGCGTATTTCCGCCTTTTTTTATTTCCATGATCCAAGTGGGCGAGATGACCGGGACCCTGCCGGAGGAGCTCGCCGCCGCGGCGCTTTACTACCGGAAGGAAGACGCCTGCGTGAAGAAGCTCCAAAGCACATTGGCCTATCCGGTCTTTGTGCTCACCTTCGCCTTCGTGGTGCTGCTGGTGATTCTGCTTTTTATCCTGCCTTCCTTTGAAACCTTATTTGAAACCCTGGGCATCCCACTTCCTGCCGGCGCAGCTGCGGGGCTCGTGGTCGGCGGATTTCTCAAAGAATCCGGCGGCCTCCTGGCGCTCATCCTTTTGGTGACTCTCGGCGGGCTCCTTCTCTATGGCGAGACGAAGAAAGGGAGGGACGCGCGGGATCGATTTCTCTATCAATTTACCTTTTATCGCCGCATGCTCCTCATCCGCTTCGCCCTGTCCTTGTCCGCTTTTTTGGAAAGCGGCAAGACCTTGTCCGAGTCCCTGGCGGATGCGGGAGATGTGGTAGGAAATCCGGCGGCAAAGAGCGCACTCGCTCGCGTCCGTGCGGCCTTGGAGCGGGGCGAGGAATTTCCCAAGGCTTTGAAGGTCAGTGGATTCTCTACGCCACTCATGACTGAGCTCTCTCGCGTGGGCATGGAGAGCGGCGAGCTGCCGAAATTTCTAAGAAAAGCTGCGGAGCTCATGGGCCAGGAAACGGAAGAAAAGCTTCGCCGCTTCCGCGCCATCCTAGAGCCCGCCCTGCTCCTCTTCGTAGGCGCCATGACCGCCTTCGTCATCTTCTCCGTCATGCTCCCGGTCTTTGAGATGGCGGGGAGGAGCTTGGGATAAGAGGCTAAAGTGCGCTCTTTATGAAAGTGAGGAGTGAGGAGTTAGGAGTTAGGAGTGAAGGTGCGGCGCACAAATTAAGAAGCGCCGCAAGTTTTGAAAGTCAGCGCGCTTGCTACCCCACTATAGGCATACGGTGAATGGATAACGGGCATGGGGAAGCAAGGGAAACGCTGATTAAATCAAAGATTCAAAAATCATAAGAATTTTTGAAAACGATTTAATCAGCGGTTCCCTGGCAAACATGTTCAACTATTTCAAAAACTTGCGCCGCTATATGAATTGACGCGGCGCACCACCACTCCTCA
>CAVKMC010000183.1:1397-4226 GCA_963657285.1 Agathobacter sp. | reverse complement strand
GATAGTACACGGAGCGGACGCGGCATACCAGGACGACGCGAGCGAAGTGGCCGATCAGTGTGCCCATGGTGATGCAGGCCGGGAAGAGGATGGTAGCCTGGGCTGCGGTGATGGTGCCGGCCGCATAGAGGGAAGCGGCGGTAGCAGCGCCGGCTGCTTTCGCAAAGAAAGCGGCCAGGAGCGCCAGGGATGCTTCACCGGGAAGGCCGAAGATGCCCATGATGGGTCCTAAGACTTGACCGATGATAGGCATGATGCCCAGGAATTTCAAGAAGGCCAGGAGGGCATAGGCCATGACCATAGCCGGGACAATAAGCTCTACGCCGATGTAGAAGCCCTTTTTCGCACCCTGCATGAAAAGCTCAGGGGCAGATAATTTCTTCTTTTCTGTAGCTTCAGCCATTATGCTTCTCCTCCTTCCGGATGCTTCTTGTGATAAAACTTCAGGTACATGCGTACCAGGTTAGCGCCCAAAATTTTTACGATGATGATCATGCCGATGATGGCACCCACCGGGAGTACGGAAATAGGAACCAGCGCAGCACCGGCGGCTACGGTATTATTCACCGTGCCGGAGCCGGCGTACTGGTAAGCAGCGAAGACAGTACGTTCATCGTCGTTGATTTCTCCCTTTTCATACATATCCTTTGTGATGAAAGCGCCTACGTCGGAGCTGGTGAAGCTGGAAACGAAGGCGAGCCCTGCGATGCCCGGGATGCCGAGGAGCGGGCGAAGGAGTGGATGGAAGAGCTTAGCAGCGGCTTTCAGCGCGCCATAGCTTTCGCATACATCCAAAAGACCCTGCGCAACCATGACGGTGGGGATCAGAGAGAGACCTACCATCATGCCTTCCTTGGCGCCAAATCCGCCGGTACCGACGAAGGCTACCTTCGCGCCTTCTGCTTTACCAAAAGCGCCGACCAAAGAGTTCAGGTCGAAGGCTTTGAGCCAGCCGGTCTGGCTGCCTAAGGTACCGGAAAATAAGATGATCAGGAATGCCAGCGACAGCCAGCCCTTCCATGTGACTTTGAGTTCCTTTTTATCGTCCATAATGATTCTCCTACACTCTCAACATTCTCACAGCTTGGTCAGCAGGGTGAGCAGCAGCTTTTCTCTTTCGATGAGCGAGGCTTCTTCTGCCCATTCTCTTTCGGTATGGTTGAACTGGCCGCGGACACCGATAGCGCAAAGGGTTGGAATGCCGGCTTTGGTGAGGTACGCGGAGTCGCTGCCACCGCCTACCGCGATGCCGGGCATATGAGGCAGGCCGACTTCTTCGGCTACCTGATTGGCTCTATCCAGGAGAGCGAGGGTGGAGTCCAAGCGTTCCATGGCTTCGATGCGGGTGGTCTGGTGGAAGGAGGTCTTCGTATCAGCGATGTACTGCTTCTTGGCGATTTCCTCGAAGCCCTTCACTGCGCGCTGCAGTCCTTTTTCCGTGCGGAAGCGGACATCCACTACGCAGTGTGCGTGTTCAGGGATGGCATTGGCTACGGTGCCGCCGGAAATAACGCCTACATTGATGGTGGTACCTTCTTCGAAGTCCGTGAGCTTCTCCATGTCGATGGCCTTGTGGCAGAATTCCTGTACTGCGCTGCGGCCGTCCTGGGGATTGTTACCGGAGTGAGCGCCTACGCCTTCGAAATCCCATTCGAAGCGGCAGCAGCCTTTTCTTTCTACCACCACGCCATTATTGAGATAGCCGGTTTCCAAGTTGAAGCCCATGATGCCGTCTTTGGCTTCCTTCAGATAATCTTCTGCTGCCTCGGACTGGTTGTGGCCTACTTCTTCATCGCCGGCCAGAATGATCTTCAGCGGATACTTATCGTAGCCTGCTTCAGAGAGGAATTTCATGGCGTAGAGAAGGATGGTCACGCCGCCCTTCATGTCCAAGCAGCCAGGGCCGGTGACCTTGCCGTCTTTTACGGTGAACGGACGAGCGGCAGCGGTGCCGTCTTTGAAAACCGTATCCAAGTGGCCGGTGAGGACGACGAAGGGCTTCGTCACATCGCCGTAAGTAGCGACGAGCATATTTCCCGCTTTTTCATATTCATGGAAATATACATCAAATCCCAATGGCTCCAAGAATGCTTTCACATCGCGGCCTGCCTGGTCTACACCGGCTTTATTGTCAGAGCCGCAGTCCCGATTGACCAAAAATTCCCAAGTCTTCATCATTTCCGGCTTGGCTGCTTCTGCCTGCTGGAACAATTCTTCTAAGGTTTTATTCATGTCCCTTACCTCCTATACTACTCATCCACTTATCGATAACAAAAAAGGCGCACAAAACTTCCTTGATATGGGAAATCTTGGTGCGGCCTCATTGCGCGCTTAGCGGAGCTTATGAAAGTGTTTTTATCATAGAGGAATATGCTTGACCCTAAAAGGATTAAATATTGACTTTAAATTGACCGATAATCACAAACGGAAAAGTACCTTGTATAATGAAAATATCGAATGAATTCATAGAATGAAGGAATACAAATCATTTTACAAGGAGGTGAAAGATATGAGGATCGGATTGGTGGGCCCGGATGTGTGGCTGCGAGAAACCTTGAAGCGTATCGCTCACGACTTTCCGGATATTACATTTACACCTGTGCCCTATATCAATCTGATCGATCTTCCCTCGAAGCTGGAAGGAGAGCAGCATGCCTGCGATGTTTTTTTATTTCTAGGAGAAACGGCCCGCCGCTGGACCGCCAAGCACCTGGCGCCGGTGGTACCCTGGTACGGCATCCCTCGCTCCTCCTCTGCCTTTCTGCGAATCCTGGCGCGGGCGTCCATGGATGGCTATCCGCCCAGGTTCATCACTGATTTCCAAAATCC
>CAVKMC010000183.1:0-1387 GCA_963657285.1 Agathobacter sp. | reverse complement strand
CCAAGCCCTGGATGAGGCCGGCATCACAGCCAAGGATAGCTATATTTCTTATATCTCCTATGGCACCTTCACCGCCGAAGGCTACATGGAGAAAAATGCAGAGCTCATGATGGCGGAGTACAAGAAGGGGAAGGCTGCCTTCTGTGCCACCATCTTTATCGTGACCTATGAAATATTGAAGAAGAATCACATCCCTGTGTACTACATGCTGCCCTCCTTCGAGGATGTGCGCCACGTGGTGCAGGAGGTGGTGACCCACTCCAAGCTGGAGCAGAAGGAAGAGCAGACCGCGGCTATCGCCATTTCCTTCGATGCCCCCAAGCCGGAAGAGCTCACCGAGGAAAAGGCTTACCAATTTGCAAAGGCCAAGCTGGTAGCCAGCAGGCTGCTCTTTGACTTTGCCTATGAGCTTAGAGCAGCTGTCTTTCCGGCGGGAAATGACTCCTTCTACTTGATCTCCACCAGCCGCTTACTGCAAGCCATCACGCACCAATTCACAAGGTTTGATTTGCTTCGGATCGTAAAGGAAAAAGCAGGACTTACGATGTCTGTAGGCTTCAGCATCGGGCCTATGGCATCGGAAGCCAAGCTCCATGCAGAAAAGGCCATGAAATATGCTATGTACCATGGAGGAAACTGCGCCTTTTTCTTGGGCGAAAAGAATAGCCTTATCGGGCCTATCCAGTACGGCGACGCGGCGCCGGTGAAGGAGTCGCGGGACTACCTTCTGCTTTTGGCTCAAAGAGCCAGCATCAATTTCGAATATCTGAAAATCATGTCCGATCTGTGTGAGAAGGAGCATCGCATCACCTTCACACCGGCGGAGCTCGCCGACGCGTCAGGCATCCGCAAGCGCACCATGAACCGCATCCTTCTAAAGCTCATGGACATCGGCTGCTGCACCGAGGTGGGGAAAAATTCCCCCAAGCAAAGAGGCCGCCCCAGCCGCATCATCGAGCTGCACTTCGAGCAGGCGCCTTATATCAAGAAGGAAAAATAAAAACGAGAAGACGAAATATTATTCGTCTTCTCGTTTTTATTTTATCACTTTTTATCTATCTAGAAGATCAGAATGACTTCCGGTATCCACAAGAGTCAATGTTAGGATATCGTTTTCGATAAGATATATGAGTAGCCAATCAGGCTGGATATGGCATTCGCGGAAGCCATTCCAATTTCCACGCAGTTCATGGTCGCGATACTTCGCGGCTAGCGGTTTGCCTTCACGCAAATCGTTTACCACATTTTCTAAGAGCAAGATATTTAACCCGCGCTTCTTGGCGAGCTTATATCCCCTTTTGTAGGCACTGGTAAATTTGAGATGATACTTCATTCTTCTAATGCCTTCCGCAGATCTTCCATGCTATCATAGCTAGGAACATTGGGG
>CAVKMC010000182.1:0-4231 GCA_963657285.1 Agathobacter sp. | reverse complement strand
CCAAGGACTGGAAGAATAAGGATTATATTTTGAGAGAATTGGGATATAAGGAACATAAATAAAAGGCGGGATAACGGGGGAGGTTTAGTAGTCGGTGGTCGGTAGTCAGTAGTCAGTACGTATTTGGCGTTAGCGTCAAAGAGTGCTTGCTTACCGATTACGGACTACCTCTTACTAATCGATATTGCAAAGTGGCGATAGTGACTACGCAGGAAATCGCGTCCCGACTACCGACTACTAGCCACCGACTACTAGCCACCGATTACCGACTACTAAATCGCCAGCATTATCTGCTGATACCAAAGGAGGTCTGCCTTACCAGCATGCATATACATTGGATCATCATATGGCTTATCATCATCGGCATCGTGGCATTTTTGAATTACCAAAATACGATGGTGAATTTTTCGTTTGCCCGTATGCGGAAGAAGTACATCGAGGACAATGACAGCGAGGACCCGGCGCTGATCGCGAAGGTGGCGCCTCATTACCAAAAGACATCGCAAATCATCAGCGGCACGCAGCTGTCCTTTGTGATTTCCAGCGCCATCCTGGGCATCGGTCTTTGGGAAATCAGCTGGCATCTCTTTGAGCTTTTCGATGTGTACCTTACCGACGAGTGGGATTGGCTAAGCTATCCTCTCTTGGCTTTCATCGTGCTCTTTTTCCTTCTGGCCTATTGGATCGGCACCATCCTGATCCCTGCCACGAAGGCGCTGGATGCGCCTTTGAAGGTGCTGGCTGCTCACACCTGGGTGATTTCCTGGAACCGCAAGCTCTATCATCTCCTAGTGGAAATCGGACTGTGGGGCGGGAGAAAGCTTTTCGCGAGGATGAAAATTCCCTTCGTCAATGAAGTCAATTTCACCTATAGCGAGGATGAAATCCGCTGCATTGTAGAAGAAAGCCATCGCAGCGGCCGGCTGAATGCTTTGGAAAATACGCTCATCAAGAATGCTTTCGATTTCTTTGGCCTCCTGGCTCGGGATGTGATGATCCCGCGGCACGGGATGACAGTTCTCAATTTCGGCGACGATGTGGAAACCATGTGCAAGACCATCCTGAAGACTCGCTATGGCTCTTATCCCGTATGCCTGGAGGATAAGGACCAGGTGGTGGGCTTCATCCGCGTGAAGGATATGCTGAAGGGCTGCCTTTTGGGAAATAAAAGTGTCAAGCAAATCCTTTGCGATGTCTTGACGGTGCCCGAGGTCATGCCGGCGCCCTCGCTCCTGCAGCTCATGAAGAATCGCCGCATCTATCTGGCGGTGGTGGTGGACGAGTACGGCTGCACCTCCGGCCTGGTGACCCTGGAGGATCTGGTAGAAGAGCTGGCCGGCGAGATTCCCCAGGAAGCAGGCAATGAGCCCTTTGAAATCGTCCGCAAGAAAAACGGCGTCTATGAATTTGATGGCACCGTCATTTTGGGCGATGTGTCGGACCGGCTGGAAATTGATCTGGGTGAGGAAAATAAAAACGCCACCATCGCCGGCTTCGTCTTCACCAAGCTAGAGCACATCCCAAAGGTAGGAGATACCATCGAATTCTCCGGCTGGAAGTTCACGGTCCTCCGGGTCTCGGGCTTCCGAATCGTGAGAGTCAGCGCGGAGCGGGTGGAGTAATTAGTAATTAGTAATTAGTAATTAGTGATCAGGGCGCGTTTGAGTGCTTGTTCACTCTCGTTGTTTTCACTATCGATTATGAAACAGACAATGGAAAACGAAAAAGTGAGGTAGCAGTCAAACGCGCTCTGACTACTGATTACTGATCATTGATTACTAGCGGCGATAGCGTCAAAAGGAAAACTATATGAAATCCGAAATCCACAACCTAGAGGGCATCGTCCTCCGCGGCGCGAAGGGGAGTAGCGGTGGGCGATTGCTTTCTATTTTTACGAAAGAAATGGGACTCTTTTCTTTTTCCATTTCCCAAGCGGCTATGAAGCGCTACGGCACCGGGGCGCTTCTCCCACTTTCGCACATCCGCTTCTCCGCGTCTTTGTCGGCGGACTACGGCCGCATGAGTCAGTACGAAGGCGAGCCCTTGGTAGATACGCTGAAGCTTCCCTTCGAAGATTTGAATGCTTGGTACTACGTGATCGAGCTGGCGCTGTCTCTATTTCCTGTAGGCGAGGCGGATCCCTTTGCCTATCAGATCCTGGGTCTTGGCGCCCTTTCTTCTCGTGAACGGAATCCGAGGGTCTGTGCCTTCGCGGTGACCGTGGAGCTTCTAGCCGCAGCCGGCTTTGACCCCACGGAGGATGAGCCGGTGGAGACCCTGGAGCTTTCAGAAAAAGGAAGAGAGCTCCTCATTCATTTCAGAGATTACGAATGGAGCGGCCCCTTCGGCGTGCCCATCACCGCCAGCACTTTCAACGAGTGCGCGCGTTACATCGACCAATTTATGATTTCCTACTGCGATCTGAAAATGAAAACAGCGGGAGCGTTTCTGTGAGCCGTGATTTATCGCGGCTTTTTTTATTTGGGGGAGGAGGCGTGGGCGGTTGAAGTTAGGCGTTAGGAGTTAGGAGTGAGGAGTGAGGAGTGATGGTGCGCCGCATCAAATTGGAAAGCGGCGCGAATTTTGAAATGGACAAACGCGTTTTGCTGCTTCCCCACTACCGTGAACCGTTTACCGTATAACCGATAGCCGGCTCTTTTGACGATAGCAGGAAATGGAGCACCACCCTATTTTGGCGTAGCAGCTTACCTGTTCAGCTCCCGTGGGCCGAAGCATACGCGGTAAACGGTTACACGGTTATACGGATAACGGACGCGAGGAAGCAGGTAAGCGTGCTAACTTTCCAAACTTGCGGCGCTTTTTAATTTGTGTGCCGCGCCTCCACTCCTCACTCCTAACTCTTCCCTCCTAACTATCAAGAGTAGCGCCGCATCTTTCTGCTCATTCAAATTGCTTTATACCCCGCTATAGACTCCCACTATACACGCGCTGAAATTATAGGCAAATCCACTCGAGCTCGTCCATTCGACCTCACTCGAAGGCGCGGCGCTTTCCTCTAAGACTCTGTCCTTGAGCGGTCTTGGAAATTGGATTACCCTTAGTACAGCACCGAGGAAAGCCCGAAGGCGGTGCCGAGAGAAAATAAAAAAGAAATCCAATCGCAGAGGAAACACGGTCACTCGCGCCAGAAGGATTTCCTTTGAAAATTTTTTCTCCAAGAAAGGGCTGTATATTTCAAAGGAGCGAATGAACTATGAAAAAGATTCTCGCACTGGCAGCAGCTGCTGCTCTCACCGCTGGCGTATCTGCATACGCAGCCAATCCATTCTCTGATGTATCCGAAGATGATTGGGCCTATCAGGCAGTCTCCGACCTGTCTGTACAGGGAGTCGTAGAAGGTTATCCGGATGGCACCTTCAAAGGCGAAAGAAACATGACCCGCTACGAGCTGGCGCAGATCGTAGCGCGCATGCTGGCAAAGGAAGACCAGCTGAATGCGGAACAGAAAGCTACTCTTGACAAACTGGCTAGCGAATTCGCTGACGAGCTCTCCAACCTGGGCGTTCGCGTAGGCAATCTGGAAAAGAAAGTGGGCAACATTTACTGGTCCGGCGATGCGCGTATGCGTTATCAAACAAAGGACAACGGCGCTAAGGGCAGCGAAGACTCCTGGAACGGCCGTATGAGAATCAACGTAAGAGGCCAGGTCAATGAGGATACCTACGTCCAGGGCCGCATCGTTGGTGAAATGGATTTCAAAGACAGCTCTGACAAGAAGAATGACACCTACATGGATCAGATCTTCGTAAACCATCAGTTTGGTAAATACGTCTCCGCTCGTCTGGGCCGTCAGCCCATTTACTTCGGCAACCAGGGCGGTTGGCTCTACGGCTCCACCAAAGGCTACGATGGCGCACAGGTTTCCTTCAACAATGGCAAGCTGGAAGTCACCACCGGCTGGGGCCAGCTGAACAAATCTGATACCTATTGGCAGGATACAGATGCGTACTTCGCTAAAGCTTCCTATGACTTCGGCGTCCTGAAACTGAACGCTGACTACATCACCCTGGAAGAATCCTATGCAGATGATGAAATCTTCGGCGTAGGCATCGTAGTACCGATTCAGAAGTTCAATATCTTTGGCGAATACTGGCAGAACACCAATACCTCCAGCGACTATGACACCGCATGGAATGCCGGCGTGTCCTATGGCAAAGCAGACTGGAAGAAACCATGGAGCTGGGATCTCTCTGTCGCTTACAATGATGTA
>CAVKMC010000181.1:0-4237 GCA_963657285.1 Agathobacter sp. | reverse complement strand
AGTCCTTCTTCGCACCGTGCCAGTGGCGGGTATTGGCGGGGATTTCTACCACGTCGCCGGGATGAAGGCTCCGGGCTTCCTTGCCCTCCTCCTGGTACCAGCCTTCGCCGTCCACGCAGATGAGGATCTGCCCGCCGCCTTCCTTGGCGTGGTGGATGTGCCAGTTGTTGCGGCAGCCGGGCTCGAAGGTGACATTGCAAATGGTCAGAGGATCGCCGGGCTTGGAAAGAACCTTGAGATAGGAATTCCCGGTAAAATATTTCGCATAGGCGCTATTGAAATCCCCTTGGCCAAAAATCCCGCCGTGCTCGGCGTCGCTCTTGGCGTAGACCTCCTTCGCCATGGTGAAGGCCGCCCAGGCGTTCGGCCAGCCGGCGTAGAAGGCGATGTGAGTGAGGAGCTCCGCCATCTCCGAGCGGGTGACGCCATTCTTTTTCGCCTCGTTCAAGTGATATTGTAAAGAGCTATCCGTGATGCCCTTGCCGATCAAGGCGCTGACGGTGACGATGGAGCGGAGCTTCAAGGAAAGCTTGCCCTCCCGCCCCCACACCTCACCAAAGAGCACGTCATCATTGAGCTCTGCAAATTTCGGCGCAAAAGCACCGAGAAGATCATGTCCTGCAGTCTGTTTCATTTTCCTGTATCTCCTATTCTCTTATTAAAGGAAATTCACGATTGATCATTTCCGCCATCATTTGCTTCATATTCCAATCGCCGTGGATGCCATCCAAGGCGAGCCAGGCAGGAAGCTCCTCCATGGCTTCAAAGGGCGCCGCCGTATCGATGTGCACTTCGCCGCGGATGAAATCATTGACCTCGCGGAAGGATTCCTTCCAGCCTTCATAGGTTGGTTCATCGAAGGCCTTCCGAATATTTCCTGCATTAATAGGCGGGAGCGTGAGCAGGATGGGCGTGATACCATGATCCCTTGCCATCCGCTGCATCTCCTGGAGGTCGGCGATCACCGAGGCCGCCGGGATGCCGGCGCGAAGGCTGTTCGTCCCGCCCATGATGAGAAGGTACTTCGGATGGAACGGCAGGACATCGCGAGCGAAGCGATCCACCATCATTTCGCTGGTATTTCCACTATCCGACAGATTGATGCTATCAAAATTTAGGTACGTCTCGTAGCTGTAAGCATAGTCCACCGGGGAGAAGGAGAGGTGGCCGCCGCCATGGGAAATACTATCGCCGTAGATGGCCACCTCCCAGCCGTCTGTAGGCGTGTACATCTGCTGCGGCAAGCTCCACTCGCCCACCGGCATGCCGGCCGCATCCATACCGCGAACCCGCCAGAAATAATTTCCCACTCGCGGCAGCTCATCATATAGGTCCGTCAGCTCCGTATCCTTGGCATAGATGCGATGGGCCGAGGGAGCGAAGCCATTTTCATTTTCCGGGTACGCATCGGTCACTTCGATCTCGTAGCGAGAGGCACCGGGATTTCCGGTGTAGGCATACACAGGAAATAGAAGCGTACTGCCATGCTTACCCACCGGCCGCGGATGGGGGATCGGCGCATTGCGATCCGTCCGTATGAGCGCACTGGCAAGCTCCGCCGGCTGCGAGTAGGGAGTGACAGGATTCCCATCCAAATCAAAAGCCCTCACCCGCCAAAAAAGGGGAACGCCTTCGGGGAGCTTCCTCATGTCCAGCATCACCCGATTCGAATAAATCTGCCCATTGCGATAAATCGCTCCATCGAAAGGCACATCGTCAGATAAATCCACCGGCGCCTCCGCAAATATTTCCACCTCCGAACGCACCGCATTCAGATTCTGCGGCCAGGCCAGGAGTCCAAAATTTCCTTTTTCCTCTTGAAAATCTGCCGCTGCCTTCACGTCCGGGCAACCCCAGCGGTTCACGTGGCCGATCATCACCACCGGCATGGCCGTAAGCACCGCGCCAAGAACCGCCGCCTTCCACCAGCCCTTCCTCATCACTCCGCCTCCTTTCGAAACACATTTCATTTGTCTACAGTATAAATTTTGTTTTCATGCATAGCAAATACTTCTATTTCATGAAAAAGGATAGACGGAAGGCATGAAAAAAGTAGCCGGTGGTCGGTAGTCGGTGGTCGGTGATCGGTACGCGATTTACTGTTGGCAATCTGGTTATATCTCCCCGCTTTCTCATAAGCATGCATCACCCACCCTACGGGCACCCTCTTCAGTGAAAAGGGCTTGCTGGGGAAACAGTCAATTGCGGCCCGACTACCGACTACCGTCTACCAATAAAAAAAGCCACGACACAAAGTCATGACTCTTTTTGCTTTCATATTATTTTTCCAATTTCTCTTTGAGAAAATCCAAGAAGGCCTGGGCGGCGCGGGAGAAGGGTTGATTTCTCCGCCAGGCCAGGGCCGTCTTGGCGTAACGGCGAACCGGTGAGAGGGGCCGGAAGCAGATGCGGCTTTCATCCAAAAAGGGAATGACCCCATCGCTGGCAAGGAAATAGCCGATGCCTTCGTCCACCATGATGGCGGCGTTATTGGGAAGGGTCACGCGGATCAGCGCCTTCGTATCATTCAGATACTCCGAACTGCCGGAAATCTGGGCATTCCAATCCTCGCGAACGGTCTGGATCAAAGGCTTCCCCTTAAGGTCCTCCACGGTGACCTCGTCCTTCGCTGCCAAAGGGTCATCGCTTCGCATGTACACGCCGATTACCTTTTCCTCCCCGATGGCGAGGAAATTATATTTCTCCACATCGAAGGGCTGCACCAAAAGGCCCACGTCCACGCAGCCGTGGTCGATGCACTCACAAACATAGGGCGTGATTTCCGTATAGTATAAGAAATCCACATGGGGATGGAGCTCGTGGAATTCCTTGATAAGCCTCACGAAGTCGCGAGTGGCCGCCAAGTCGCCGCCGGCGATATTGATGGTGCCCTCCAGATTTTCCTGGGCCTGGGTGACTTCCATTTCCGTCTTGTCCACCAAGGAAATAATTTCCTCCGCCCGCCGGCGAAGAAGCATGCCTTCCGATGTGAGGCCGATGCGCCGGCCGCTGCGGTCTAAGAGAGCCACGCCCATCTCCTTCTCCAGGTCCGCCATCTGGCGGGACAAAGTAGGCTGGGTGATATGCAGCCGCTCCGCAGCCTTGGTGATGCTCTCCTCACGGGCCACCATGAGGAAATATTTCAATACGCGAAGTTCCATTGTCCCTCCTTTGAAACAGATAAAGGAACGCGCGCAGCTGCTTTCTCATAGCTAGGAGCTTGGAGCCTGGAGCTTGGAGCTCTGATAACGACACTTAGCATTTAACTACGCTTCTCTAAGGAGACTGTTGAATTATTTCTGCAGTTGCGTTTAGCATGATGATTGTCACTAGTCGGGCTCCAAGCTCCTAGCTCCAGGCTCCTAGCTATGGGAGAGCAGGTCAACACGCCATCCCTTAAAACTAAAAGCTATACTCCCCTTTGTAAATCAAGTCCTTAATGAAATTCGGCAGCACGAAGCAGCTTTTCTGGATGCCTTTGTTGTAGTATCTCATAGGCTCGGGCGCTTCTCTCTTGATTTCCACAGTGAGAGGATCCCATTTCTTAGAACCGATCATGAAGGAGTGCATGCATTCCGGATAAATCGGCACGTGGGAGAAGTACATCCGCACGATTGGGAATACGTCGCCCATGGCTTCGAATACATCATGGACGATTTTCTGCTGCACGATGGGGGACTCGGTCTGCTGCACGATGAGGCCGTCATCCCGAAGGGCTTCCTTCGCGCTCTGATAAAATTCGCGGGTGAAGAGGCCTTCACCGGGGCCGATAGGGTCGGAGCAATCAATGATGATGACATCATAGAAATTTTTCACCGATTTCGCAAAAGCGATGCCGTCGCCCACATGGACGTGAAGCTTCTCGGGCTGATCCAAAAGAGCTTTGGAAATGGTGGGGAAATATTCCTTCGACAGCTCGATGACGCGGTCGTCGATTTCGCACAGGTCCACCTGCTTCACCGATTCGTGGCGGCACACCTCGCGGGCCACGCCACCGTCGCCGCCGCCGATGATGAGGACGCGCTCGGGATTCGGATGCACCATCAATGGCACATGGGAAACCATTTCATGGTAGGTCCATTCATCCTTGACAGAGGTCTGGAATACACCGTCAAGGATCAGCATGCGACCATACTGCTCGGATTCGGCGATCTGGATCTTCTGGTAGGGGCTCGTCTCTTCATGGAGCATGTCGGTGATGGTGAGGGAGAGACCTACGCGGTCATTGCCCCACTCG
>CAVKMC010000180.1:0-4272 GCA_963657285.1 Agathobacter sp. | reverse complement strand
TTCAAAACTTGCGGCGCTTCTTAATTTGTGCGCCGCACCTTCACTCCTCACTCCTCACTTCTCACTAAAATAAAAGCCGCCCCTGGGGAAGGATCTCTCCTTCTCCCAGGGGCGGTTCTCCGCGGTGCCACCCTGATTTATCACTCACCATGAAATATAAAAGCGCCCTGCCCGATCCCTCGGACAAGGGCGCCTATGCGCTGTACCACCTTGCACTTATATCTCGATCCATTTCGTATAATATAAAAGCCCCTGTCTCATCCGAGACAGGGGCGAGTCGTCTTCGCGGTACCACCCTGCATTATACTTTCATGGTTCATCCGTAACGGGGACTGCCGCCTTCTCTAGTTGAAGAAATCTTCATTCAATCCGGTGCTCACAGGAGAGTATCGCCATATGCATCATACCGGCTTTCACCAACCGCCGGCTCTCTGCCATGCCTGTCATATAGCTTTATCCCGCTCATCGCATGTGTATTAGGTTGAGACAATCATACTAGATGAAATCCATTCTGTCAAATGGTTTTTATTTCCATGCGGTTTTCGTATGGTAAGAGCGAGAGGCGATGAGGGAATGAGATAATAATCGGTAGTCGGTGGTCGGTAATCAGTTCGCAATTGACTGCTTCCTCATGACCGTTATCCGGTAACCGTATAACCGATAACCGACTCCCTTGGCGATAACAAGAGTTGGAGCAGCGACCTGTTATCAGCGAAATCGTTTGTAGCACCATCTCTCGTTAGCCTTAAGCGCGCACGGCTATCGGTTACCGGTTATCGGTCATCGGTTATCGGTCATCGGTCATCGGTCACCGGTTATCGGTTATCGGTTATCGGTTATCGGTTATCGGTTACCGGTTACGACCACCGACTACTAATCATCCATGTATCCTTCCGCGTAAGCTTTATAGGCGCCGGCCAGGCCGATGCCTACGCCTAAGCCGATGAGGCCCATGGCCAATGCGCCGGGGCCGCCGCCGAGCACGGCACCCACAGCCGCACCGACCACGCAGCAGCCTACTGCGATGGCGCAGATGACGATTTTGGTTTTGTACTTATTCCACACATCGCCAAACCAGCTGCCGCCGACTACATTATCCATCACCTCGTCAGGCAGCTCCGCCTTCTCGTCCCTGAAATAGCGAACCGTCTTGTCGAAAATAATTTTGAATTCGCCCAGCGTGATCTTCACACACTTCTTGACGACCTCATACACCTCTTCCACCGTCTCAGCGACCTGCATGAGCTTCGTCGCCACCGGGTCAGCCGCCAGGAACTGCTCCACCTTCGCTGCCACGTCCTCTGCCCCCTCGGTGTGCATCAGTCTTGCTACATCTACATTTTCCGCGGTCAATGCCTTCTCCATTTCATTTCCTCCTTTGAGAAATATAAATTGCTTTTGATTCTTATACGCGGGAGGGAGGGGGGATATTACAGGAAAAATTTGAGGGATAAGGGATATGGGATAAGGGATAAGGAGCCACGTACCTGCTTCTTCATAGCTAGGAGCTTGGAGCTCGGCTAGTGACAGTAGGCATGTCTAACAATAGAGACGCGAGACACTTTGCCCGCTTTATTGAAACGTAGTTAAATGCCAAGTGTCACTATCAGAGCTCCAAGCTCCTAGCTCAAAGCTCAAAGCTATGACGAAGCAGGTAAGCACGCCTTATCCCTTTTCTCTTTTACTTCCTCATGCCTTCCATCTCTTCACCCGATCTGCGAAGGCTTTGAAGAGGGGCGCCATGGTTTTCTCGTCCATATTTTCCGGATGCCACTGCACGCCGCAAAGGAGATCGTTCTTCACGCTCTCCACCGCCTCCACCACGCCGTCCTTGCTGCGAGCCACGACGCGGAGGCCTTCGGCCAATTTCTTCACCGCTTCCCGATGGCGGGAGTTCACGTAGAGGCCGTCGCCTAGGATGTCGTGAAGGCGGCTGTCCTTTTCGATTTCAATATAATGAGTGGCGATGTCCCCCGGTGCCTTCTGCATGTGCTGGATGGTGGCCTTTGGATTTTGCACGCTCATGTCCTGCCAAAGCTTGCCGCCCAGCGCCACGTTTAAAATCTGGTGGCCGCGGCAAATGCCAAGGATCGGTTTCTCTGCTTTGATGCAGGCCTTGATGAGTCCGATTTCAAAAATGTCTCGCTTCTCGTAGGTCGGTCCGATGCACCACAAAGGCTCCTCGCCGTAGAAGCGGGGCGTGGGATTCGGCCCGCCGGTGAGGACGAGGCCGTCGAAGGTGTCCACGAACTCCGCCGGGTCAGCGAAGTCATCATAGGCGATGATGATGGGCAGCACCCCCGCCTTACCCAAAGCGTTCAAAAGCGGCCGGGGCGCATAGTCTGCCATTTTCTGATTGATGGGCTTCATGTCCTGCAGGATCGTATCCGCAGTGACTGCCACGATAGGTTTGGCCATTTGTTTTCTCCTTTTGGAAATTGTGTTTTAGGGATAAGGGATATGGGATATGGCTCCGCGTACCTGCTTCTTCATAGCTTGGAGCCTTATCCCTTTTCCCTCATCATACCATATCCGCCCACAAAAAAAGATGCCTCCGAAGAGACATCTTTCATTTCTTAAATCATATCCAGGTTTTTCATGATCTGACCCAGGACGCCTTTGAAGATACGCATATCGCTTTCCGATACGCCTTCGTAGAAGGTCTGGTCGAGATCCTTGGCAGCCTGGCGGCTGGCCTGCTCTACCTGCTTTGCTTTTTCCGTGAGGTAGAGGCGATACTTTCTCGCATCCTCCGGCACCCGTTCCTTGCGGATGAGTCCCTTGTCGATCATGGACTTTACCATGACGGTGATGGTGGGGTTGGTGAGATGGAGGTGTTCTTCCAAAGTCTTCTGGGTGACCAGCTCTTTCTTGTGGGTAGAAAGATACGCGATAATGAGAGACTGGCGCGCAGTCAGGCCGAATTTCTGCATGATGCCGGACTGCTTCAGAAGCATTCTCTTGTGTGCTTGTCCTAAGTTGTAGGTCAGACCGAGCTTATCACTCTTGCTCAGGTCTTCCGGTTTTAAGTGGATCTGTTTCTTCATAATACTCACCTTGCTGCGGGGTCAAACACGTACGACGAACTAACACCTGGATTTCACGAAAAAGATTTACGAATATTATACACTATTTCCACCCCGCCGGCATAGAGAAAAAAGATTAGTTTTTCCTAAGAAATCATTTTTCTATGCTCCGCGGAGCTTTATGTCCTAATGGAATAACAATAATTCCTTTTTATATTATAATACGAAGCGGCCCTCGGGAAAAGTCTTCCTCCCTTTTTCCCGAAACCCCATCGCATGCTACAGATTATCGTCATTCCCCCCGCTTATAGGTAGAGGAAATAAAAAATTTTTATAACTGCGCGGGCTTGCGATATAACGTAAGGGATAAGGTCCTCGCACCTGCCTCGTCATAGCTTTGAGCCATGAGCTTGGAGCTTGGAGCCCGGCTAGAGTCCAGTAGGCATGCCAGGCGTTGGAGTCCCGGGCCAACAGGTAAACGCGCGTGCTCCTGGGCACTGCTGCCCAGTATGCCAACTGCCGTCAAAGAAGCTCCAAGCTCCTAGCTCCAGGCTCCTAGCTATGAGAAAGCAGGTACGCGGGCCTTCTCCACACTTTTTCTATAGCCCCTTATCATTTTATGCTATAATAGAACCAGGAAGGAAATAAAAAAATAAGCAGCCGCTGCTGCATTTGTATTTCTCATGAAAGGAGAAATGTTTATGAATACGTTTAACGAAATGGCTTGGGAGAAGGAGCGGACCTTTTCCATCAACATGCCGGGACTTATGAAGGATATTTATATGTGGGTGGCCATCGCGCTCGCCATCACCGGCGTCACAGCTTACACCGTGGCTCATACGCCGGTGCTGCTTTCCCTGGTCTTCGCAGGAAAGTTCACCATGTGGGCGCTCCTCATCGCCACGGTGGCGCTGGTGTGGCATCTCTCGTCCGCGGTGTCTAGGCTGTCGCTCAAGGCTGTGACCGCCATGTTCCTCATTTACTCGGTGCTGAATGGTCTCACCATGGCGTCCATCTTCATCGTGTACACCATGACCTCCATCGCTTCGGTCTTCTTCGTCACCGCCGGCACCTTCGCCCTCATGTCTTGCTACGGCTATCTCACCAAGGCGGATCTCTCGAAGCTGGGAAATCTGTGCCTCATGGGCCTCTTCGGTCTCATCATCGCGACGCTTGTCAATATGTTCTTCGCTAATTCCTTCCTGGACATGATCCTCGCCTACGCCGGCGTCCTCATCTTCGTGGG
>CAVKMC010000179.1:0-4284 GCA_963657285.1 Agathobacter sp. | reverse complement strand
CCTTCACGCAGTCCATGATGCGTTTCTTATTTCCGGCGCCGTAGTTTTGTGCCACGGCGGTGGAGAAGGCGTTGCCAAAGTCCATGAGCGGCGAGTAGGCCAGGGTATCGATTTTCACGCCGGCGGCGAAGGCGGCCATCACCACGGTGCCGAAGCTATTGACCAGGCCCTGTACCAGGAGGATGCCGAAATTCATGATGGACTGTTGCAAGCTGGTCAAGAGAGATAAGTGCGCCATGTGGCGGAAAATTTCGCTGTCCCAGCGGCGATATTTCTTCTCCACCAATAAATCCTTGCGGCAACAGAGGATGTAGAGGGCGATGCCGATGCCGGAAACATATTGGGCCACCACCGTAGCGATGGCGGCGCCGGCGACGCCCCATTGGAAGGTGAGGATGAAAAGAAGGTCCAGCGCCACATTGAGGAGCGCCGAGACGATCAGAAAGACCAGAGGAATGACGCTATTTCCCACGCCGCGCAGCAGGGCGGCGAAGTAATTGTAAAGAAAGACCGCCGGGATGCCCGCGAGGATCCAGAGGAGATACTCTTGGAAGGGCGTAGAGACTGCCGCAGGGATTTGCATGAAGTCGGTGATTTCTTCTAGGAGCAGATAGGAAATCGCCGTCAGTGCCATTGACAGCGCGCCGATGGAGAGGAAGGAAATATAAATGGATTGCTTCAAGAGGGCGACATTTTTCTGCCCGAAGCAGACGGCGAAGTAGACGCTGCTCCCCATGGTGAGGCCGATCAGGATCGACGTGATGAAGATCATCAGAGTGTAGGCGCTCCCCACGGCGGCCAAAGGCGCCTCGCCCAGGAAGCGGCCGACGATGAGCGTGTCTACTACATTGTAAAGCTGCTGGAAAATATTTCCCGCCATCAGAGGCAAAGAAAAAAGCAGTATCTTCCGAGAGATACTGCCGGTGGTAAAATCAAAATCCTTTGTCATATGCTTGTTCTCCCATTTCCTTCTATTATGAAGGGGGGAGGGGAAAGATGCAAGGATTTAGTAGTTGGTAGTCGGTAGTCGGGGTGCGTTTGACTGCTTCGCCATAGCTTTGAGCTCGGAGCTTGGAGCTTGGAGCCCGGCTGGAGTCCAGTAGACACACTCGATGATGGAGTCTTGGGCAATAGGTAAACGCGCGTGTTTCCCTAGGCACTGCTGTCCAGTATGCTAACTGACTCCAATGAAGCTCCAAGCTCCTAGCTCCAGGCTCCTAGCTATGAGGTAGCAGGTACGCGCGCCAGACTACCGACCACCGATTACTTTCTTAGCACATACCCATACGCATGCTTTCTGTCATCGTCTCCGTCCTCCACGTAGACGCCTTGGAGCTCGGGGGCGAAGCCGGGGAGCTGGTTGATGCCCTCCACCAGGTGGCGGAAGTAGTCCACTGCGGTCTTGGTCCACACCTCGCCGGGATGGACGCAGAGGATGCCGGGCGGGTAGGGGAGCGCGCCTTCCAGAGCGATGCGGCCTTCTGCCTGTTCTAGGTCGATGAGCTCGCCGTGACCGCGGATGTATTCACCCTCCGCTTCGATGGGGCTCATGGCGTAGGGCGGGAAATATTCCTTCTGGAAAAGCTTTCGCTGTAGGTCCGACATATTTCTTTCTTTATAGAAATCGTGCATTTCCTGGCAGAGCTTCCGAATGGTGTAGCCCTGGTAATGGGTCTCGTAGTGCTCGTACACCAGAGGTAGCACCTTCTCCATGGGCGCGTCCTCATCGATGAAGGCTTCGAAGCGCACCAGTGCGTCTACCAGGCGTTTCATTTTTTCTTCCGACTCGGCGGGAGTCAAGAGGAAAAGGATGTCATTGAGGTCACATTTCTCAGGGATCAGGCGATTCTCACGCATGAATTCCGCCACGATGGCGCCGGGGATGCCGAAGTCCTCATAGGCGCCGGAGACGATGTCGATGCCCGGGGTGATGAGCATGAGCTTCATGGGATCCAGGAAATATTGGCTCCCGCTGTAGCCGTGGAAGCCATGCCACGCAGCGCCGGGCTTGAAGGTCCAGTAGCGGCGGTCCGAGGCGATCTGATCCGTGTGACCGTCCTCCCATTTCTTCGTGCCGATGTAGTCGGGGATGAAGGGGCGGATGTAGTGGCAGCGGGAGAGGATGTCCTTGCGGACGCGGATGCTCATGAGCAGCGCGTCGCGCCACAGCTTCTTGCCCGCTTCGCCTTCGTGGATTTTCGCATTGATGTCCAAAGCGGAGAAAAGCTGGTAGAACGGCGACGTGGTGGCGTGCATCATGAAGGCGTTATTCATGCGCTTGTGAGGCACGTAGCGATCCTGCCCGCGGATGTGAGCGTCCTTCTTGTGTATCTGCGAGGTCATGGAGAAGCCGGCCTGCTGCTTGTGCACCGACTGGGTGACGAAGATGCCCGGGTCGTCAGGGCCCAAGTCCAGGAGGAGGGGGCTTGCGTCATTCATCATGGGGATGAATTCCTCGTAGCCCACCCAAGCGGAGTCGAAGAAAATATAATCGCACAGATGCCCGATGCGTTCCACGATCTGCCGGGCGTTGCCGATGCAGCCGTCGTAGGTGCCCAGCTCGATGACTGCCAGGCGGATAGGGCGATCTTCCTTCGCCTTCTCCGGATTTCTTTCGGCGATGAGATCTCGGATGTAGTCCTCCTCCAAGCAATGGGACGGGATGCCGCCGATGGAGCCGTACGCGTTGCGGGCGGTCTCTAAGTACACCGGCACCGCACCGGCCAAGACCAGAGCGCCCAGGTCGATGGACTTGTGGTTATTTCTATCGTAGAGCACAATGTCCCCCGGCGCGAGGACCGCGTTGGTGACGATTTTATTGGACGTGGATGTGCCATTCAAGACAAAGTAGGTTTTGTCCGCATGAAATACCTTCGCCGCATGCTTCTGGGCTGCCAGCGCCGGGCCCTCGTGGATGAGGAGATCCCCTAAGTCGGCGTCGGAGCTGCAAAGGTCCGCGCGAAATACATTGGGGCCATAGAAATCATAAAAGGCCTTCCCCGCCGGGTGCTTTTTGAAGAAAGCGCCGCCCTGGTGCCCCGGGGTGTCGAATTGGTCATTGTGCCGAGCCACGTACTTGGTGAGCGTATCAAAGAAAGGCGGGAGCAGCTCCTTCTCGTACTGCGCCGCGCCGCGGAGAATTTTTTTCTTCCAGGAGGCCTTCTCCTTGATGGCTAAGGAAATACAGGAAATCTCTGATACGTTTTTTGCTGCTGCGAGGCCGGTTTCCAGAAGAAATAGCGG
This sequence comes from Agathobacter sp., assembly GCA_963657285.1. Lineage (GTDB taxonomy): Bacteria > Bacillota > Negativicutes > Veillonellales > Dialisteraceae > Dialister. Next base: position 1,041 of record CAVKMC010000179.1, on the reverse strand, counting down.
GATCCCGAAGGCGTGGATCGTATCGTAGGTGGCCGGGATGCTATCCTGGCTGGTCATCACCACGGCGGATACCTCCGTCAGATCCGCGCCGTCCAAGCGCGTCAGCTTTGCCGCATCGATAGAAAGACCCAAGTCCATGACCCGGTCTGTGACTGCAATTTTTAATGGTTTCAAAATGGTCACCCCTTTGTGGTAGCGTTTTTATCGGCTAGTGGTTTTGTAGTCGGTAGTCGGTTGTCAGTAGTCGGTACGCGCGTACCTGCTTCGTCATAGCGAGGAGCTTTCAGCTAGGAGCTTGGAGCCTGGCTAGAGACAGTAGGCATACTCAGCGATTGAGGCGTCAAGCTTGCACCTAACAACTGCATCAGGATCGCTATGTGCGACTGCTTTATTTTTCAAGCAGAGCTCCAGATCTTGGATATGAGAAAGCAGTGGGTCATGCCTACTGCCTCTGGCCGAGCTCCCAGCTCCCAGCTCCAAGCTCCTAGCTATGACGAAGCAGTCAAACGCGCCCCGACCACCGACCACCGACTACCGACTACTAAACCGATAGCGTTCTTATTCTCTCTCTAAAAACTACGTTATTATAGTGACACCATGCCCCATATGTCAATAAGGAAAATGAAGGAAAAGGGAGGAAATTTGAGGACTTCGAAGGAAGTCTGATGAAAATCATAGGCCATTCATACCTATCATTACCTATCCATATCTATTATTATCTATCGGGAGATATTCAAAAATATTTCAACGAGAGTGGCTCATATGGCTCGATATGGGGCTCAAGGGGATTTTATGGACGCACATCTGGTAGCCTTTATTTCAAACGTATTCTCCGGGGCATGCCCCATTGATTTAGAATGAAAGCTGATTGTGGGTAAAAAGGTTCAAGGTTCAAGTATTTAGGTTCAAGGGGAGGTGCGGCGCACAAACAAAAGCGCCGCAAGTTTGAAAAAGTGGATTCACATTTTCTATATTTCAAAAATAACGCCGCTATATGAATTGATGCGGCGTACCTTCCCTTGAACCTTGAACCCTGAACCT
>CAVKMC010000178.1:0-4305 GCA_963657285.1 Agathobacter sp. | reverse complement strand
CCAACGCCTGGCATGCCTACTGGACTCTAGCCGGGCTCCAAGCTCCAAGCTCATAGCTCAAAGCTATGAGGAAGCAGGTGCGCGGCCCATATCCCTTATCCCTTTTAAACCAATGGAGGAAACAAAAATGATGAATATGAAGAAAATGATGAAAGTTATCGGCGTATGTTCCATGGCGGCGATCCTGATGGCGGGCGCTACCGGCTGCGGCGGGAAGGCGGCCAGCTCTGCGGTTTCCTCCGGCAAGAAGGATGCGGCGAAGATTGGCTTCACGGCGGCGCTGACCGGCGGCGCGGCGGCTTACGGCAAGTCCGAGGAGGAGGGCGTGCGCCTGGCGGTAGAGGAAATCAATAAGAAAGGCGATTTCCCCATCGACCTCCTGGTAGAGGATACGAAGGCAGTTCCGGCGGATTCCATGAACGCTACGAAGAAGCTGATCCAGGAAAAGGTTTCCGTCATCATCGGGCCCATGACCTCCAATGAAGCGAAGGCTGCCGGCCCGATCATCCAGAACGCGAAGGTGCCGTCTCTGGAAATTTCCGTCACTGCGGAAAATATCACGGACATCGGCGATTGCATTTTCAGAAACTCCGTGCCGGAGTCGAAGAACATTCCCCAGACCGTGAAGAAGACCCACAAGCTCTTAGGCTACAAGACCGCGGCTATCCTCTACGCTCACGACAATGAACAGCACGTGACGGCGCAGAAATATTTCCAGAAGACCATGGAGGAGGAAGGCGTCCAGGTGATCGACGTGGAGACCTTCGGCAGCAAGGATAGCGAATACTCCGCCCAGCTGACGAATATCCAGCACAAGAATCCTGACGTCATCGTGGTGTGCAGCTACTACCAGGAGGGCTCCCGCATCCTGAAGAAGATGAGAGAAATGGGAATGAACCAGGCTGTCTTAGGGGACAATGGCTTCGTATCACCGGAACTGGGCAAGATGTCCGGCGCCGCAGCGGATAATGTGTACGTGTCCTCCATGTGGACCGCCGACAAGAAGGACGACAAGGTCAAGGCCTTCGTGGATAACTACACCAAAGCCTACGGCCACGCACCGGACCAGTTCGCTGCCAGCGCTTACGACGGCGTGTACATGGTGGTGGACGCTATGAAACGCGCCGGCACCACCACGGATCACAAAAAGATCCGCGATGCCATGGCTGCCATGAAGGACTTCCAGGGCGTCTGCGGCACCTTCAGCTTCGACGACAAGCGCGACCCGGTGGTGGACCTGATCCTCATGAAGATGCAGGATGGGAAGTTTAGTGTGGTGGAAATGTAATAAAAGGTTCTAGGTTCAAGGTTCAAGGGGGGGTACGCCGCATCAAGTTAGAAAGCGGCGTGAATTTGAAATATAGAAAATGTGAATCCACTTTTTCAAAATTGCGGCGCTTTTGTTTGTGCGCCGCGCCTTTCCTTGAACCTAAATACTTGAACCTTGAACCCTTCACACAGCCAGGGTGCGCAAGAGATTTTCGTAAATGTGTCATATTATATAAAAATGGGAAAAGTGACACGCAAAAAGGACTTGATGGGGGTCAAGTCCTTTTTGCGTTGAGATAATGAAAAGCCGCGTACCTGCTTATTCATAGCTAGGAGCTTGTAGCTCGGAGCTTGGAGCTCTATTGGTGTCAGTAGGCATGATTGACGGTAGAAACATTGCGCCTCCGCTAAGCATGCTTACTTGAGGTTAGCGGAGCTCCAAGCTCCAGGCTCCAGGCTCCCAGCTATGGGAAGGCAGGTACGCGGCTTCTTATCCCTTATCCCTGTATTTCCTTGAAATGAAATTTCTTCTTCCCTTCCGCGTAGTCGCCTACGATATGGCCGCGGCCGAAGAGTTTGTATTTATAGGAAATGAGACCGTCTAGGCCTACGGGGCCGCGGGCGTGGATCTTACTGGTGGAGATGCCCACCTCGGCGCCGAAGCCGTAGCGGAAGCCGTCGGCGAAGCGGGTGGAGGCATTGTGATAGACGCCGGCGGAGTCTACGAGGGCCATGAATTTCTCTGCCTTCGCTTTGTCACGAGTCATGATGCAGTCGGTGTGGTGGGAGCCGAAGGTATTGATGTGTGAAATCGCTTCATCCAGACCGCTTACCAGCTTGATGGCGATGGTGAGGTCTAAGTATTCGTGGTGGAAGCTTTCCTCCTCGGGGATCACGTCCACCGGAATGATTTCGGAAACCTCCTTGGTGCCGCGGATAGTGACGCCGGCTTTGGTGAGCGCGTCAGCGAGGCGGGGTAGGAAATCTTTCGCGATATGTCTATGAACGAGGAGCGTCTCCACGGCGTTGCAGGCGGCGGGGTACTGGGTCTTCGCGTCCACGATGGCGGGGATGGCGATGGCCTCATCGAAATCCTCGTCCACATAGATGTGGCACACGCCGTCGGCGTGGCCCAGGACGGGGATGGAGGTGTGGGACATGATGTACTGCACGAAGGCGTTCGAGCCGCGGGGGATGAGAAGGTCCACAGAGTCGTGACACTCCAGGAGCTCGTCTATCTCATTGTGCTGCTCCGCCTGCAGGAGACAATTTTCCGGAAGTCCGGCTGCGATGGCCGCTTCGTGAATGAGAGAGAAGAGTACGCGGTTCGTATAGGTGGTTTCCTTGCCGCCTTTTAAAATCGCGCAGTTGCCGCTCTTGATACAGAGAGAGGAAATCTGCACCAGCGCGTCCGGCCGTGCTTCAAAGATCACGCCGATGACGCCGATGGGGCAGGTGACGCGATAGAGGGAAAGCCCTTCGTCCAGCTCCCGCGCCAGGGTGACTTGGGAAATCGGATCGGAGAGTCCCATGAGCCCCAAGAGCTCCGCTTCCACGTCGGCGAGCTTGCCTTCGTCGAATTTCAGACGCTTCTTCACCGCCGGAGCGATGTGATTCTCCTCGGCCAAGGCCAGGTCCTTGTGGTTGGCTGCGAAGATTTCCTCCTTGTGGGCCAGGAGGGTCTCACGGATCAGTGAGAGCGCATGATTTCTCATGTCTAAAGAAGCCGCCGCCATGATAGGCGAAGCGAGCTTCATCTTTCTTGTTTCTTCTTTGATGTTCATGGTTGGGCTCCTTTGAAAATAGATTCGAGATGAGGGGAAGGCGCGTACCTGTTTCGTCATAGCTGGGAGCTTTGAGCTAGGAGCTTGGAGCCCTGATAGAGTCAGTAGGCATGTTAAACGTTAGAGACATGGCTCCCACGGTGCAGCCCTTAAGCGGGTCCCGCTTTATGAATCCATCGCTGGGCATGCCTGTTGACTCCAATAAAGCTCCAAGCTCCAAGCTCCAGGCTCAAAGCTATGACGAAGCAGGTACGCGTTCTACCTCTTATTCCTTTTTACAACCTGGTGTCACGTATAAAATCAAAATATTCCTTATACTGTTTCGCGGCTTCGTAGTCGTGGAGGGGGAAGCATTCGCTGGCCCAGCGGACGAGGAGCCAGAAGCAGCCGAAGAAAACCAAAAATTGCAGGGTGCGGTGGATCACGGAGTAGGATTTCCTGTCGGCGGGGATCCATTTCGCGTCTAGCTTGTACGCACTTCGGTAGATCCATTTCCCATTGAAATAGGCGAAGGCGATCAGTAGCACGTGGAGGAGAATCAGTGCGTAGAGCGCCATGTGGGTCATGACGATGTCCTTCATCCAAAGGGTGGTATTCGAAAGGACCAGGAACATTTCCTTCGACGTCATCATGATGCCCATGAAGAGATAGTGGGTGAGGAAGATGAAGGCGGAGAAGGAGAAGAAGCACACCGCCGAGAGGCAGATGAGCGCCGCCAATTTCTTTCCGACGTAGACCCGGGAAATCACATTCATGATGAAGAAAATCAAAAGCTCGATGGCCATGGCCGTGAGGAAATAGGGCGAGAGATGATTGAAGGACGCATCGGTGACGCCATTCACCGCGTGGGTGAGGACATAGGGGAAAATCAAAATCCATGTGAAGAAGGGAATGTAGCCGATGCGCCAAAAGGGATGGAGGAGGCTCTTCCTCGTTAAGAGCTGCGTCAAGAAAAGAAGGAGCCCGCACTCCGTGAGACTTCGAAGGCAGCGATACCAAGCGAAGAGCCCGGTGATGCCCAGGAGGAAATAGTATCCATACACCAGCGCGAGAAGAACTAGGGCACACAAAAAGTAGAGGCCGATCTCCTTCGAAGAGACGCCCTCCCACCAAAGCGAAAACTTTTCGCGTTCCTGTGCCCAGAAATTTCCCATAGCTCCTTCTTCACTCCCCTTCTTTGTTTCTTTATAGTATAGATGGAAACGAGGATTTCGGCAATAGGATGAAAAAGGTTCGAGGTTCAAGGTTCAAG
>CAVKMC010000177.1:0-4333 GCA_963657285.1 Agathobacter sp. | reverse complement strand
TTGCATAAAAATTCTAGAATGATTTCAGGCAACGATTTAATCAGCGTTTCCCTAGCCAATTCTTTGATAGCACAGTTGCGCGTTAATTGTCGCTGTCAGGGCTCCAAGCTCCTAGCTCCTAGCTCCTAGCTATGAGGAAGCAGCCAAACGTGCCCCGACTACCGACCACCAAAAATTATCTTCTAAAATAATTTTTCAGCGCCTCGGTCTCCTCTGCGGTCAGGCGGCCGTCGGCTTTGTTCTTCAAAAGATAATTCACGTTCCCGGCTGCTACGGCATAGTCCAGCGTGTCATCATCCAGGGCCATCTTCGCCTGGCCTTCAAATCCGTGCAGTAAATTTTCTTTGAGTCCGTCCTTCACCTTGGACAGATTGCTGAAATCAAAATGCTTCGATTCCATGGCACTCATCCTTCCTTTCATTTCACATTTGGATTTATATTTTCTCTTTGTCCTTTATACGCAGCGGGAGAGAAAGTATTACACGAAAGTGGAGAGGAAATTATTGTTGTTAAATGGGATAGGAGATTTGGGATAAGGGACAAGGGATATGGGATATGACGCATTTTCCGCCACAGCGACATATCAACGCTCTCCAATTTACACCAACGGCAAGCACGCCATATCCCTTGTCTCTTATCCCCAAGAAAAAAGAGATGTGATCCCTAAAGTCTCACATCTCTTTCGTACTTACATCTCGTATCCCGCCTTCTCCAGTATGCCCTTGAGCTTGCTCAGGGTGCGGTGGAGGACGACGCCTACATTGGTAGCGGTCATGTCCATGGCTTCGGCGATTTCTTTATTGCTGATGCCCATGAAGTATTTCATAGAAACGATCCTTCGCTCTCGCTCCGGCAGCTTTTCCAATGCGCAGAGAAGGAAGCGGTCGCCTTCCTCGGCGACCACCTGCTGCTCCGGCGTGGCTCTTTTGTCAGCGGGGTCGAAGAATTCTTCCCAGGTGGTTTCCTTCGAAGCGGTTTGCTTCCGATACAGGTTGGTCGTCTCATTGATGGCGATGCGGAAGATCCAGGTAGAGAAAGCGCCCTTCTCGCTATCGTAGTCTTTGAGGTGAAGGAACACTTTTTCAAAGGTGGTGCTGATAATGTCATCGGCAGTATCGTTATTTTTCACCTTGGCGAAAATATAACTGTACACACGAGGGAAGAAATAGTCGTAAAGTTCGCTGAAGGCGTCCTGGTCGTACTTGGCTTTTTCTGCCAGTGCGTTATAGTAGGCGGATTTCTTTTCAGCCACTTTTTCCTGCCAATTTTCCATGTCACACCTCCTAGGTAAGCTGACGCTTTGCTAAGCGAGCAAAGATGCCGTCCAGTTTCATCAATTCATCAAAGGTCCCCTGCTCAGCTACCACACCATTGTCCAGCAGGACGATGCGGTCAGCACCTTTGATGGTGGAGAGACGGTGGGCGATGACGATGCGGGTGGCCTTCATCTTGTCCAAGCTTTCGGTGACGATGGCCTGGGTATGGTTATCGAGGGACGAAGTCGCCTCGTCGAGCATGACGATGGCCGGATTTCCTGCCAGAGCCCTGGCGATCAAGAGACGCTGACGCTGGCCGCCGGAAATATTGCTACTGCCTTCACTGATGATGGTATTCATACCCATGGGCATCTCGCGAATGTCATCGGCAATGCCTACGAGCTCAGCGGCTTTCCAGGCATCGTCTTTGGTGAGCGGCGAGGTGCCTACGATATTGCTGTAAATATCGCCGGTCATGAGCTGGCCATTCTGAAGCACGACGCCCAGCTGGCAGCGGATGGAGGCCAGGTTCAATTCCTGCATATCGCGATAGTCGTAGTAAATTTCGCCGCGCTTCGGCTTTTCCATGCCTAGAAGCAGACGAAGGAGTGTCGATTTCCCGCAGCCGGAACGACCAACGATGGCCACATGCTCACCGGCTTTGATTTCCAGATTGATATCCTTCAAGACCTCCGGGCCGTCCTCGGTGTAGGAGAAGGCCAGGTGTTCGATCTTGATATGACCGGTCAGTACGTCGGCATCCATCTTGTCTTCCATCACTTCCGGCACTTCGTTCAGAATCGGACGAAGGTTTTCTATGTGCGGCTTGATGGTGAAGAACTGCGCCACCAGCGGGATGATGCCCACCACGGTGGAGTTGAAGGACGAGAAGGCGGACTGGAAGGCCAGGAATTTCGCGTAGCTGATATGCTGGATCACCTGTCCATTGCTGCCCACTTCCTGCATGCCATACATAGCAGTGTAGTAAAGCAGCATGCTCAGGATGAATGGCTGAATGCTTCCAAGAATGGAGTTGTAGTTGCTCTGCCAACGAAGCTTCATGTTCCATTTCCATTCCTCACCGAACACCTTAGACCACAGGTAGAAGGCTTGGTGCTCCGCACCATGGACGCGGAATTTGGCGAGGCCATTGAAAATCTGCTGCATAAGGCCGGCAGTCTTGTTGCTGGCAGCAATCATTTTTCGCTGGTATGAGATGATGCGGCGATAAATCACGGCAACGATGGCCATGTACACCGCCCATACAGCGAGAGCTTCCAGAGTCAGCTTCCAGCTGTACCAGAACATCAATGCAATACTCCAGAAGGAGAAGAAGAAGTTAAAGACTTGGCTCACGAATTGGCCGGACACCACCTGCTTGATGGCATCAAGGCCGTTGATACGCTCGAGAAGTTCACCGCATTCAAACTGGCGGAAAAATTTCGCCGGGAGTCTCAGCAAACGCGCCCAGATGGCCGCTTCGACAGACATGTCCAAATGGTTTGTGATACGGAGTGTCGCGATGGAGCGCACCAGGGAGAGCGCTGCAGTCACGAAGCCGGTGATCATCATGATCTGCGTCACGGCTGCGAGGCCCACATGGTCACGAATCGGGATAATATCACTGAAAATGGTTTCGGTGATGACCGGGGAAACCAGGGGGATCAGGCCGGCTAAAAGGCTGCAGAAAATAATGGTCTGGTAATCTCTCTTCCAGCAATGCTTGAACATGAAGAAGAGAAGATCCTTCACGGTCAGCTTGCGGTTCGGAAAGCCGGCGTAGCACTGGAAAGCATCCACGTCGATTTCCTTGGCCACAGCCTCATCGATGGGTATCCCTTCGGGATGGTCCATATCATACATATTATAGGAATGCTCATTGATAGGCACCAAAGCCACCAATTCTTTATCGTCGCCGTGGTAACCAATGATGGTACCCACGTCCTGCTTGTACCAGTCGCCTTCGAGCTTCACGAGGCGCATGGCCATATTTCCCTTCTGCACCAATCGCTGCAGAAGGCCCATCTGGTCAAACTTTCTCGCTAAGCGGGCAGACATGGAAATATTTTCGGTAGGCATTTCCAGGCTTTTCGCAATATGGCGCACCACATAGGCGATTTTTTCCTGAGCCTGGTTTTCCGATTCCTTCGGGTCCAAGAGCTCCCGCTGGAGCAGATTATTGATGGAAGCATCCATCAATCGCTGGTGGTATTCGCCGCTGCCCTTGACGCGCTTAGCCTTGTTATCAGACTGATCTTTGAAATATTTCTTCAGCTCTCTGGCGAGGATGCGCTGGTTCTTGCTCCAGAAAGCGCAAAGCTCCTCGTAATTCATACCGGAAATCCGGTCGATGGTTTCTTCCAGATAGGCCTTGATGCCCGTATTGGCCGTAATTTTCTGCGCGATAAAGGGAAGTCCTGCGATGCGGCGATACCAGGTCTGCAACGCATCGGCCAATTCCTTTTCCGTCAGCATTTCCGGCTTCGCCGTGCAAATTTCACATTCGTCTACCGCGAAGAGGACCATTTCCATGTCACGGCTGTCCAGTGCGAAAGCAGCTTCATTCGACGATAGTTCCATCAGAAAGATAGAGCTTTTTTCTGCCAGATTGTTGACATAGAGCTCACACTTGCCGGACTTGATCCCTATGAGGTCCAACTTGCCGGAGAGGGTCATGCGTTCGCCGGGATGTAGGCTTATGCCCATACATTTTTCAAACATTATGCCCCTCCTAAGGCCTGATTGGTTTCAGCCTGCTTCTGCTGTTCCATGATCAAGCGGTAATAGAATCCTTTGGCATCCATCAGCTTTTGATGGGGGCCGCGCTCTACGATCTGTCCGCGGTGAAGGACGATGATTTCATCACAGTCGCGGATGGTGCTCAAACGATGAGCAATGATGAAGCACGCGCACCCGCGGCGGCGGATGTTTTTCATGATATCCTCTTCGGTCAGTGGATCCAAAGAGGAGGTGGCTTCATCGAGAATGAGAAGAGAAGGATTGCAGGCCAAGGCTCTGGCGATTTCCAAGCGCTGACGCTGGCCGCCGCTGAAGTTGTAGCCCCCTTCTTCTACCAT
>CAVKMC010000176.1:0-4350 GCA_963657285.1 Agathobacter sp. | reverse complement strand
GCGACCCCTTGGTCCCGAACCAAGTGCGCTACCAAACTGCGCTATGCCCCGACAACGTAGATGATTATATCATCGCAGGGCGGTTCTGTCAAATGATTTTTTGTGAGAAAGTTATGCGCGCTGGTGGTCGGTAGTCGGTGGTCGGTAGTCGGGGCGCATTTGCCTGCGGCGTAATGCTTTTCCCTTTTCCGCTATGGGTAATGGATCCTTCGCTGCGCTCAGCATGCCCGCTGACTCTGCCGCCCATCGCGAACCGACTACTGACTACCGACCACCGACTACGAAATCTCCAGCCCTAACACACCCTTATTTATGTTAAAATAACAGCATAAACGGAGGCGCACTATGGAATACACAGACAAGGAACTATTGGAACGGCTCGCGGCGGATTTGAAGCGGCCGGATTTGCTCTACGAGAAGGGTTACATCCGCGAGGATGGGCGGACGGCTGACGGAGTGTGGCTTTCCTCGGAGGTGATCGGCGATTATTTGCTGGCGCATCGGGAGCTTTTGAAGCGGGAGGAATTGAATTGGGGCTTGTATCACAACTCCTTTGGTCGCAGCAGTGAGCGGGGCGCGCGGGCGGCGGAGAAGGTGCTATCGCAGAAGGATTTCTTCCGCGGGTTAGCTCTCGACGGGGATCTGAAAATCCTGGATGGCACCACGAAGGAGGTGGGGCATTTTGATTTCATGACTCTGGATAAGGAGGGGAAGAGTCTGACGCTTTTTGAAATGCGGCCCTATCCTTTGAAGGAGAGCCCGCTCTCTCGGGTGCTTCGGCTGTGGATGCTGAAGGAGTCGATCCAGGCGGCGAAGCTGACGGAGCTTCTGGGGCTCACGGAGGCGCCGCGGATTTCTGTGGTGACGCTGGTGACCGGGGCGCCCAATGATCGCTATGGCAGCGGCAAGGAGGAGGAACCTTGGCAGGTGAAGCGGCTGGGAATGCTTCTCGGCGTGTCGCTTCTTTATCTCTTTCACGGTGTCCATGGGACGGTGGTGAATCGGCTGATGCCGGCGCCTTCGCAGATGACGAAGCGGGAGCTCCTCGCGCGGCTCGAAGCGGACGCAGCGCATCCGGAGCTGCTGTATCAGAAGGACTATGTGAATAGCTTCTCCATCACCAGCGATACCGGTGAGACGGTGTGCGCGGTGATTTCCTCCTGGCTCACGGCTCATCGGGATATATGGATGGCGGTGCCGCGGGGGCTCTATCGGCTCCTGGAAGGAAATCGGATGAATCTCTCTGAGAAGGATCCCTATTTCCAAAAAATTCGTAAGCAAAAGGTGCTGCCGCCTTTCGGGAAGGTCTTGCCGGTGGGCCTGGTCTTCCTGGGAAATCGTTCGCAGCAGCTGGGAAGGCCGTCGCTTCTTGTATACGATGGCAGCGAGGGGCCGGCGCCGTGCTCCCTGGTGCGGGCGGTGGAGAAGGTGGATAGCTCCGACGCGCTCCTTCGCAGTGTGCTCCGGGCGTTCACACATCTTCTATTGGTCAATCGGGAAAAGCTCATGCAGGACTTGAAGCTCCCCTCCGATACGACGCTGGAAATGCGTCTCCTGGTGGAAAAGGGCACTCCGCAGTACGAGCTCTTCCTCCGCGACCTCCCGGCCCTGGAGCCTCTCATGAAGGCCATGGGCGTAGGCCTCATGGTGCTCGAAGATGGGTATGAGGCGATGTACTAGTGGGGGGCGTTTGACGTGGTCGATTTAGTAGTCGGTGGTCGGTAGTCGGTAGTCAGTACGCATTTGACGCTGGCGCACAGGTGGGGGCAGTACGGTTATCGGTTTTAGTAGTCGTGGTATGTAATCACCGATTCGATAAAGAAATAGCAGAAGCAGCGGGAGTGAAATAGAAGCTAGGGAAACACTGATTAAATCGAAGAATCAGAAATCATACGAATTTTTATGCAATACTTCGTCAAGGACATCCTCAAATAGCTCACTATTCTCGGATATCCTTTCCTCGTCTTGCATAAAAATTCTAGAATGATTTCAGATAACGATTTAATCAGCGGTTCCCTAAGTGACGCTATCAGAGCTCCAAGCTCCAAGCTCAAGGCTCCTAGCTATGACGAAGCAGGTAAATGCGCCGCCCCTTATCCCCACTTTTGTGCTATACTAGAGTGAAATCGACAAATTTTTTACCCAAGGAGGTTTCTATGCATATTCTAGTCACAGGCGGTGCGGGATATATCGGCTCTCATACGGTGCGAGCTCTCGCGGCGGCCGGCATGACACCGGTGGTTTTCGATAATTTATCCACCGGCCATGCAGAATCCGTTCCCGATGGGGTCACCCTGGTGAAGGGGGACATCCACGACATCGAGCTTGTTTCCGAGACACTGAAGGAATATAAAATTGACGGCGTCATCCATTTCGCCGCTTCTTCTCTCGTGGGCGAGTCCATGACGGATCCGGCGAAATATTATGAAAACAATGTAGGCGGCACGCTGCACCTTCTCATGGGCATGCGGGAAGCCGGCGTGAATAAGATCGTCTTCTCCTCCACCGCCGCGGTTTACGGCGAACCGGAAAAGACGCCCATCGAGGAAGATTTCCCACACAATCCCACCAATGTATACGGCCGCACGAAGCTGGTCATCGAGAATATGATGCGCGACTTCACCAATGCCTACGGCTTCCGCTATGTGGCGCTCCGCTACTTCAATGCTGCCGGCGCTGCCTTCGATGGCACCATCGGCGAGGCCCACGATCCGGAGTCCCATCTGATCCCCATCATTCTGAAAGCCGCCCAGGGCGTGCGGGACCACATCGCTATTTACGGCACCGACTATCCCACCCCCGACGGCACCTGCATCCGCGACTACATCCACGTGGTGGATCTGGCCGAGGCCCATGTGCTGGCCATGAAATATCTTCTCCGTGGCGGCGATAGCAACTATTTCAATCTGGGCAGCGAAAACGGCTTCAGCGTCCGCGACATCATCGATACGGCGAAGGAAGTGACCGGCATCGATTTCAAGGTCACCGAAGAACCTCGCCGCGAAGGCGACCCGGCCGTCCTCATCGCATCGTCTAAGAAATGCAAGGAAGCCCTGGGCTGGCAGCCCGCTCACTCGGATACAAAAGAAATCATCGCCACCGCCTGGAAGTGGCATAAGAGTCATCCATATGGGTTTAGTAGAAAATAAGGGATAATGGCACTTTTGCCTGCTTCGCCATAGCTAGGAGCTTGGAGCTCGGAGCTAGGAGCTTGGCTAGCGTCAATGAGCATGCTAAGCGATATTGACCAAAGCATGCAATTACCTGCTTTTGCAAAGCGCATTTAAATACCCAAAGACGCCAATAGAGCTCCTAGCTCCAAGCTCAGAGCTCCTAGCTATGTAGAAGCAGGTATACACGCCTAACCACTGATTACTAAGCCTTATAGCATAAAAGGAGTACACCATGCAAAAAATCAGAAAAGCAGTCATTCCCGCAGCCGGCTTTGGTACCCGTTTCCTGCCGGAGACGAAGGCCATGCCGAAGGAAATGCTTCCTATCGTGGATAAGCCCACGATCCAGTACATTGTAGAAGAAATCAAAGCCAGCGGCATCGAGCAGATTTTGATTATTTCCGGTCATGCGAAACGTGCCATCGAGGACCACTTCGACTCGTCCCCGGAATTGGAAGAGCATCTCTACGAATCCGGCAAGATGGACCTCTTGAAGGAAGTCCGCAAGGTGGCGTCGGTGAAAATCCACTACACCCGCCAGCCCTATATGAGAGGCCTGGGCGATGCGATCCTCTGCGCGAAGGATTTCATCGACGATGAACCCTTCGGCGTCATCCTTGGCGACGACGTGGTATATAATGGAAACGACACCCCTGCTCTCGCCCAGCTGATGGCCCAGTACGACAAGACCGGCGGCACCATCATCGGCTGCCAGATCGTCCCGAAGGACCAGGTCTCCTCCTACGGCATCGTAGACGGCGTCCCCACCGACGACCCGAACCTGGTCACCGTCAAGGACATGGTAGAAAAACCGGCCATCGAAGAAGCGCCGTCCCAATTCGCAGCGCTGGGCCGCTACGTCATCACCCCGGACGTCTTCGAAGTGCTGGAACAGACCAAGCCCGGCAAAGGCGGCGAAATCCAGCTCACCGACGCCCTCCGCGTGATGGCTCACAATGGCAAAGTCTTCGCCTACAACTTCTCCGGCAAACGTTACGACACAGGAAATAAACTGGGCTACCTCAAAGCGACCGTAGAATTCGCCCTCCGAAGAGAAGACCTGGGCCCGGCGTTCAGGAAGTATTTGGAAGAGCTGGTGGGAAATAAGTAGTCGGTTTAGTAATCAGTGATTAGTGGTCAGTGATCAGTAATTAGTAGTCGGTGGTCGGTACGTGCT
>CAVKMC010000175.1:0-4454 GCA_963657285.1 Agathobacter sp. | reverse complement strand
CTGAAATTATTAAACAGCTCATGATGGACGGCGTCATGGCCACCATCAACCAGAACCTGGACCGCGACACCATCGAAATCCTGGCTGAAGAATTCGGCGTCACCCTGATCGAAGCAGAAGCTGCCGCTGATCCGACCGAATACATTCCGGAAGAAGACGATCCCCGTTTCCTGAAGGACAGACCGGCTGTGGTTACCATCATGGGTCACGTCGACCATGGTAAGACCACTTTGCTCGATGCCCTTCGCCAGACCAATGTGGCTCTCCACGAAGCCGGCGGTATCACCCAGCGCATCGGTGCATACCAGATCCGTTACAAGGGACACAAGATCACATTCCTCGACACCCCGGGCCACGAAGCCTTTACCGCTATGCGTTCCCGCGGCGCTCAGCTCACCGATATTGCAGTCCTCATTGTAGCTGCTGATGACGGCGTCATGCCACAGACCATCGAAGCCATCCACCACGCTAAGAATGCCGGCGTGCCCATCATGGTAGCCATCAATAAGATCGATAAGCCCGGCGCCAACCCGGACCGCATCAAGGAAGAGCTCTCCAAAGAAGGCCTCCTCTGCGAAGAATGGGGCGGCGATGTCATTATGACTCCGATTTCCGCGAAGAAGAAAATCGGCCTCGATGACCTCCTGGAAAATATCCTTCTGGTAGCCGAAGTGCAGGAACTCAAGGCAAACCCGAACCGCGAAGCTTATGGCGTCGTCGTCGAAGCACAGCTCGACAAAGGCAGAGGCCCGGTCATGAGCGTCCTGGTACAGAATGGTACCCTACACGTAGGCGATGGCATCCTGGCCGGCAAGAGCTGGGGCCGCGTCCGCGCTATGAACAACGAAAACGGCCGCAAGATGAAGAGCGCAGAGCCATCCGTCCCGGTAGAAATCCTGGGTATGGATACGGTCCCCTCCGCCGGCGATCACTTCTTCGTCATGGATGAAAGAAAGGCTAGAAATATCGCCGAAATCCGTGCATCCCGTGCGAAGGAAGAAGAACAGAGAAGCGTACAGAAGGTCACCCTGGACAACATCTTCGAAAAGATCAAAGAAGGCGAAATGAAGGAACTGGACATCATCATCAAAGCCGATGTACAGGGTTCCGTCGAAGCCTTGGTACAGTCCCTCCAGGGCATCAAGAGCGACGAGGTTCGTATTTCCATCGTCCACTCCGCCGTCGGCGCCATCAACGAATCCGACGTGATGCTCGCGTCTGCGTCCAATGCTCTCATCATCGGCTTCAACGTCCGCCCGGATGCCAATGCCCGCGCTATGGCTGAAAAGGACGGCGTCGATGTACGCCTCTACCGCGTCATTTACGACTGCATCGACGACGTGAAGGCTGCTATGGCCGGCATGCTTTCCCCGACCATCCGCGAAGTGGTCCTGGGCCATGCGGAAATCCGCCAGGTCATTCACACACCGAAGGTCATCGTTGCCGGCTCCTACGTCCAGGACGGCAAGATCACCAGCAACTGCCAGCTCCGCCTCATCCGCGATGGCATCGTTATCCACGAAGGCAAGATCGCCTCCCTCCGTCGCTTCAAGGATGACGTGAAGGAAGTGGCAGCCGGCTTTGAATGCGGTATCGCTATCGACAGCTACCGCGACGTCAAAGAAGGCGACCAGATCGAATCCTTCGAACTGAAAGAAGAAGCGGCTGAGCTTAAATAAGAAAGAAATCCAAACCGTCTGCCTTGTACAATTTCATAAAGGCGGGCGGTTTTATTTTAGTTAGGAGTTAGGAGTGAGGAGTGAAGGTGCGGCGCACAAGTTAAGAAGCGCCGCAAGCTTGGAAAGTCAGCGCATTTGACTGCTTCGTCATAGCTAGGAGCACGGAGCTGGGAGCTAGGAGCTCGGTTAGTGACAGTAGGCATGTCCAACGATGGAGGCGTGAGGCCACTTTGCTCGCTTTATCGAAACGCAGTTAAAAGCCAAGTGTCACTGTCAGAGCTCCAAGCTCCAAGCTGAAAGCTCAAAGCTATGACGAAGCAGGTACGCGGTTTCCTATTTCAAAGCTTGCGCCGCTATATGAATTGATGCGGCGCACCACCACTCCTCACTCCTAACTCCTAACTTTCTCCCCTATCCCTTATCCCTACATATTTCCACACAAAATGAGGTAAACCATATGTCCGAACTACGCGTACGCAAGGTACAGGAATTCATCAAGCAGGAAGTGAGCCAGATGCTCCTTCACGATCTGAAAGACCCGCGGCTGGGCTTTGTCACTGTCACCGAGGTGAAGGTGACCGGCGACCTTCGGGAAGCGAAGATTTACGTCAGCCTTTTCGGCAAAGACAAAGAGAAGAAGGCTTCCCTGGAAGCATTGAACAAGTGCCGCGGCTTTGTCCGCCGCGAGCTGGGCCAGCGGCTCAAGATTTACTACACCCCGGAGATTTCCTTTGAAGAAGACACCTCCCTGGACTACGGCATGCACATCGATAGCCTTTTGAAGAAGGTGCACAAAGAGGAGGCAGAGGAATGAGCCTTGAAATCAATCACGCCAAAGAAATCGGAATGAAGGAGGCCATGGAATTTTTGAAATCCCATGACCGCTTCCTCCTGGTGGGGCACGAGCATCCGGACGGAGACGACGTGGGATCCATCTGCGCGCTCCACAATGTGCTCCTTTCCCTGGGCAAGGAAGCGGACATGCTCCTCCCGAACCCGGTGCCGAAGGCTTACACCTTGGTGAAAGCGTCGGAGCTGGTAATGACTGAGCTTCCCACCGATAAGAAATATGACGCCATCGTCTTCACGGACCTGGCGAATCTGGATCGCGGCGGGCATTTCGATTTCCCCAAGGACATCGATACCCTGGCCATCGACCACCACCGCACCAACGAAGGGTACACCGATTTCCTGTACCTCCAGTATCACTATGCAGCCACCGCGGAAATGCTTGCGGAAATGTTCTTTGATGCCGGCATCGAGATGGACAAGGATACCTGCAACGCTCTTTACATGGGCATTGGCACCGACAGCGGCTTCTTCAAATTCAGCTGCACCTCGCCGAATACTCTCATGATGGCTAGCAAGCTGGTGGCCATGGGCGCCGACCCCTCCTATATTTCCAATCATCTGGAGGAAAAGACCATCGAAGCCATGCACTGCTACGAGCTGGTGGCCAAGACCGTCCGCTCCTACGCTGACGGGAAAATCGTCATTGCCCACATGGGCGAAGAAGCCATGAAGCTGGACGGTGAGAACTCGGACTACTACGCCTCCATTCCTCGCTGCATCGCCGGCTGCGAGATTGCGGCGCTCTTCAAGTACAGAGGCGAGAAGGAAACCCGTATTTCCCTCCGCTCGAAAAATTATGCCAATGTGGCAGAGCTGGCCGGTGAATTTGGCGGCGGCGGCCACTGGAAGGCATCGGGCTGCACCATCCACGAGGACTTCGACACCGCAGAGGAAATTTTCGTAAAAGCAGCGGAGAAATATCTGTAATGGATGGCGTGCTGAATGTACTAAAGCCTGCGGGCATGACCTCCTTCGATGTGATCGCCCGGCTCCGCCGCATCTATGGACAAAAGAAAATTGGCCACGGCGGGACGCTGGACCCCATGGCTGCCGGCGTGCTGCCGGTCTTCTTGGGCCGCGCAACTCGCCTCATCGAGTACGCGCCGATCCATCAGAAAACCTATGAAGCCGAATTCCTGATGGGCATGGCCACCGACACCGAAGACGCCACCGGCGCCGTCATCGAGACCGGCGACGTGCCGACTGATATTTCCATCTGGGAAAAAGTAGCGCCGGCCTTTCGTGGGGACATTCTCCAGCGGCCATCGTCCTACTCCGCCATCAAAGTGAATGGCGAGAGAGCCTACAAGCTGGCCCGTGAAGGAAATGCCGTAGAGCTCCCCGCTCGCCCTGTCACGATTTACGATCTCACCATTCGTGAAGTGGCGCCGCCAGTTCTTCGCCTCTCGGTCACCTGCTCCGCCGGCACCTACATCCGTGCCCTGGGGCGGGACCTCGGCAAGGCGGCTGGCACGCCGCTCACCATGAGCTTCCTCCTTCGAAGTCACATGGGACCTTTCTCTATCGACGACGCGAAGACCTTGGAAGAAATAGAAGCGGATCCCGCGGCCGCTCTCATGACCGACATCCGTCCCATTCTTTCCGACCTTCCCCAAGTGGAGCTTAGCGCCGACAAGGCGAAGGACTTCCTCCAAGGCAAACGCCTCCGCGTAGGCGGGAAGGACCAAGAAGTGGTGGCTACCTTCTGCGGTACCCGGTTCCTTGGAACGGCAGAAGTGAAGCGGGGGATTTTGCATCCGAAGAAAGTGTTTAACTGAAAGTGAGGAGTGAGGAGTTAGGAGGGAGGAGTGGTGGTGCGGCGCACAAATTAAGAAGCGCCGCGAATTTTGAA
This sequence comes from Agathobacter sp., assembly GCA_963657285.1. Lineage (GTDB taxonomy): Bacteria > Bacillota > Negativicutes > Veillonellales > Dialisteraceae > Dialister. Next base: position 71 of record CAVKMC010000175.1, on the reverse strand, counting down.
AAGAGGGCGCGCGTACCTGCTTCGTCATAGCTTGGAGCTTGGAGCTCGGCTAGTGGCAGTAGGCATGTCCC
>CAVKMC010000174.1:0-4541 GCA_963657285.1 Agathobacter sp. | reverse complement strand
CGCGCGATAGCGCCGGATAGAAATGCGCCGCAAGGCGCATAATCAGCACCAGCCATAAGCATGCTACCTTTTGTGTACAGCTTTGCAGCTTACCCTTTCGCTGGTTGTGCCTCTTCGAGGCACTTCTATCCTCCGCTAACGCGCGCGCCGTTTGGCCTCTAAGGAAGGCGCCTTAATGGGCAGGCTAGGCGCCTCTTCGTAATAGGCCAAACTTGGAAATCCTTCTGCAGGATTCCCATCTCCAAGGGGCTACCGTTTACCACTTGAGTAAAGTAATTATTTTACCTGCTGGTATTTAAACCACTTAACCTAATGGCATTACTTCTCCAAGTGGCTAATTTCTTAGGGCTAAAGCAACGATCTAAGCAAAGCCTCAGCATGAACTCCTTAACTGTGCAGAGCATCACCCGCCCTACGGGCACCCTCTTCAGAGAAGAGGGCTTGATAAGAAATGCTTCGCCCTTTTTTATCTCCTTACAGAGGAAGGAGGTCACGTTGCGGAAGGCGCGTCCATATCCCTTATCCCATATCCCTTATCCCTTCTACCTCCCTTTACATCCCAGAAAAATTTGCTATAATAAATACATCAAAATTACATCTCTTCAGGGCGGGGCGCAATTCCCCACCGGTGGTCAAGCCCACGAGCTGCGCGAGAGCGCGGCTGATCTGGTGAAATTCCAGAGCCGACGGTATAGTCCGGATGAAAGAAGAGTGGCATAGGATTTTTTTGATTTCTATATCCACCTCCCTGAAAGAAAAGGAAGGTGGATTTTTTGCGTATAGACGAAGATCGGAAATACATGGCCAGGGCCTTAGAGCTGGCCGTCCGCGGCATGGGGCACACCCGGCCAAATCCTATGGTGGGGGCAGTCCTCGTGAAGGATGGCCGCATCATCGGCGAAGGGTGGCACGAAGTATACGGCGGTCCTCACGCGGAAGTAAATTGTTTTGCAAACGCCACGGAGGACCCGGCGGGGGCGACGCTCTATGTTTCCCTAGAGCCCTGCTCTCACTACGGCAAGACGCCGCCTTGCGCGGATCTGGTGGTTTCCAAAGGCGTAGACCGGGTGGTGTGCGCCATGGTGGACCCGAATCCTCTGGTGGCCGGCAAGGGCATCCGCAAATTGAAGGACGCCGGCATCTTTGTGACCACCGGCATCATGGAAGAGGAAGCGAAGAAGCTGAATGAGGTTTTCATCAAGTACGTCACCGAGCACAAGCCCTTCGTCCTCTACAAAGCCGCCATGTCCCTGGACGGCAAGACGGCCTGCCACACCGGCGACTCCCAGTGGATTTCCTGCGAGGACTCGAGGGAAGAGGTGCATGTGCTTCGCGGCTGCTACGGCGGCATCATGGTGGGTGCCGGCACCATCCTGGCGGATAATCCGCTCCTTACCTCCCGCACCGAAGGGATGATCGACCCGGTCCGTATCGTGGTAGACGGGAAGCTCTCGGTCCCCTTGAAGGCGAAGATTTTCCAGGAGCCGGGGAGAAATATCATCCTCACCACCACGGCAGCAGACGAGGAGAAGAAGAAAGCCCTGGAGGCCATGGGAGTAGACATCATCATGGCTGACGGCGACGAGAAGGGGAAGGTGGATCTTCCCGCCTGCATGACGGGCCTCGCGCTTCGCGGCATCGATAGCATCCTCCTGGAAGGCGGCGCTACGCTGGCAGCCGAAGCGCTCTCTGCCGGCATCGTGGATAAGGTGCGCATCTACGCAGCGCCGATGATCATCGGCGGCGCCGGTGCCCCAGGTCTCATCGGCGGCGAAGGGGCGGCTACGATTTCCGAGACTATCACGCTTCGCGACATGACCACGTCCCGCACCGGCAGCGACCTCATCATCGAGGCCTATGTGGTGCCAAAGGAAAAGCCGGTGAAAAAGGAAAAGCGGAAGCTGGATGCGGACATATTGAGAAGAGAGGACTGACCCATGTTTACAGGCATTGTAGAAGAAATCGGGACGATCCGCCGTATTTCCAGAGGCAGCAGCGTCACCCTGACCATCGGCTGCGAAAAGGTACTGGAGGGCACGAAGCTTGGCGACAGCATCGCCGTCAATGGCACCTGCCTTACCGTGATCCGCATGGACGGAGGCTCCTTCGACGCCGACGTGACGCCGGAGACCATGAGCCGCACATCTTTCTCGCTCCTCCGCATCGGTTCGCCGGTGAATCTGGAGCGGGCGCTCCGCCTATCGGACAGGCTGGGCGGCCACATCATGCTGGGCCACGTGGACACCACCGGCCATGTGAAGTCCTTCGTGAAGGACGGCAACGCAGTGAATGTCACCATTTCCTTAGACAGGAAATGGATGCGATACATCATAGAAAAAGGCTCCGTCGCGGTAGATGGCATCAGCCTCACCGTGGCGAAGCGAGGGGAAGAGGATTTCACCATTTCGCTGATTCCCCATACCGGCGAAAAGACGATCCTACTTTCGAAACACCCCGGCGACCCGGTGAATATCGAGTGTGACTACCTGGGGAAATACGTAGAGCAGCTCATGGGAAAGGGCCCGGCAGAAGGCCTCACCATGGGCATGCTGGAAGCTTTGGGGCATGGAGAAACCTATGGAGGAACTTATGGATTATAAATTTGACAGCATTGAAGAAATCATTGAAGAAATCCGCGCTGGCCGCATCGTCATCATGCAGGACGCGGAATCCCGCGAAAACGAAGGCGACTACATCTGCGCCGCTGAATATGCGACACCGGAGAATGTGAACCGCATGGCCTCCGAGGCGAAGGGCGTCATCTGTATGCCTATGTCTGAGGAAATCGCAGAATCCCTCTACCTTGGGCCCATGATCCGCCACAATACGGACAACCACCAGACCGCCTTCCTGGAATCCATCGACCACGTGGACTCCGGCACCGGCGTCTCGGCGGCGGCTCGCTCTTTGACGGCCTTGGAAGCCATCAAAGACGGCGCGAAGCCGGAAGATTTCCGTCGCCCGGGGCATCTATTTCCACTGAAGGCCCGCCGCTGGGGCGTGCTGGAGCGTCAGGGTCACACCGAAGCCACCGTCGACCTCGCGCGCCTCGCCGGCCTCAAGCCCGCCGGCCTTTGCTGCGAAATCATGAATGACGACGGCACCATGGCCAGAAGAGAGGACCTCTTCCGCCTGGCCAAAGAAAAAGGCATGAAGATCGGAAATATCCAGGACCTCATCGAATACAGAAAGAAGCATGAAATCTTCGTAGAGCGCATCACCCAGGCTCACATGCCCACCAAGTACGGCGACTTCACCATCTACGGCTTCGTGAACCGCATGAATGGTGAGCACCATGTGGCCCTCACCATGGGGAAGGTAGACGACGGCGCTCCCGTCCTCTGCCGCATCCACTCCGAATGCCTCACCGGCGACTGCTTCGGGTCGCTCCGCTGCGACTGCGGCCAGCAGCTCTCCGCTGCCATGCGCCAGATCGCCAAAGAGAGGAGAGGCGTCCTCGTGTACCTCCGCCAGGAAGGCCGCGGCATCGGCCTCATCAATAAAATCCGCGCTTATGCCCTCCAGGACGAAGGCTACGACACCGTAGAAGCCAATCTCAAGCTCGGCTTCGCCGCTGACCTTCGAGAATACATGACCGGTGCCCAGATCCTTAGAAATCTAGGCGCCACCACCATCCGCCTTTTGACAAACAATCCCCAGAAAATCGACGACGTCAGCGAATACGGCATCACTATCGCTGAAAGAGTACCCATCGAAATCGCCCCTACTAAAGAAGACGAATTCTACCTCAAAACCAAACAGGAAAAAATGGGCCATATGCTGAAGCTCGATCAGGAAATCAAGGAGCCGACTATTTAGTAATTAGTAATTAGTAATTAGTAATTAGTAATTAGTAATTAGTGTCACTGAAGTGCCTTGTAAGAGGCTGGGGCAGCAAGAACGATATCCAGCAAAACTATACGAAGCGGTCAGACGCGCCCTAATTACTGACCACTAAGTAGTAATTACTAATTACTACATTTACCAAAAAGGAGAAATACCATGAATATCATTTCCGGACAGTTCAATGAAAGCGAAATCCGTGTAGGCATCATCGCCTCCCGTTTCAATGAAGTCATCGTTTCCAAGCTCATCGGCGGCGCAGCCGACGGCCTTTCCCGTCACGGCGTAGACATGGACAAAGTCGATCTCGCTTGGGTTCCGGGGGCTTTTGAAATCCCCCTGGCTGCAAAGAAAATGGCAGAAAGCGGGAAATATGACGCCATCATCTGCCTCGGCGCTGTCATCCGCGGCGAGACCGACCACTACGAACACGTGGCTACCGAAGTCACCAAAGGCGTAGCCATGGCCTCCCTCTCCTCCGGCATCCCCGTCCTCTACGGCATCCTCACCACCGACACCATCGAGCAGGCCATCAACCGTGCCGGCCTCAAATCCGGCAACAAAGGCTTCGAATGTGCCATGGACGCCCTGGAAATGGTCAGCCTCTTCAAGAAAATCGAAGGATAATGGTAGTCGGTGGTCGGGTGCGCCAGTTCGGCGTGCAAAGTATAGGCGTGGTGCAAGTCCCGCCCCAGTAA
>CAVKMC010000173.1:0-4591 GCA_963657285.1 Agathobacter sp. | reverse complement strand
CTGCATAAAAATAAGGGCCATACATCGAAACAGGACTTTTTCAGTGGCCTCTCCCCTGGAAGGAGGGGGACCGCGAAGCGGTGGAGGTTGGCTGCTGGGAGCCAAGCGTAGGACCGCGTACCTACCTCGTCATAGCGAGGAGCTTGGAGCCTGGAGCTTGGAGCTTGGATTGAGTCAAGTGGCATGCTTAGCGCTTGTCTCGAATGTTAAGCGCGTCTACTGTCTCCAGCCGAGCTCCAGGCTCCAAGCTCGTAGCTCCTAGCTATGACGAAGCAGTCAAACGCGCCCGACTGCCGACCGCCGACCACCGACTACCGACTACTGACTACTAATCCTCATTGACATCTCTCGATATGCCATATATAATGAATATAGAAATAATTCGATTTAATAAAAAGGAGGCCCACTATGATTCACATGATGACAGGCACAGAGAACTTCGACAAAGCACTCAAGCAGGGCGACATGATCGCCGGCTTCACCGCGCCCTGGTGCGGATACTGCCGCCGCTTGAAGCCCATGATCGAGAAGCTGGCCGGGGAAATCGAAGTCCCCATCTATAGCATCGACTGTGATGACAACGAAGAGCTGGTGAAGCGCTACGAGGTAGAAACCATCCCGGAGCTCATCTATTTCAAAAATGGTCAGCCCACCGGCCGCATCGTAGGCTACGGCAACGTAGGCTACCCGGAGCTCAAAGCCTTCGTGGAAGAAAATCAGAAATAAAATGCACAGACTGCTTGAGCGTCAGCTTGAGCAGTTTTTCATTGCACTTTGGTAGTCGGTAATCGGTGGTCGGGCCCTCGTACCTGCTTCGTCATAGCTAGGAGCCAGGAGCTTGGAGCCTGGATAGTGTCACTTGGCATTTAACTGCGTTAAGCGAAGAGGGGATGCTCCTGCCTTCACTGTATGGAATGCTTACTGTCTCCAGCCGAGCTCCAAGCTCCAAGCTCGTAGCTATGACGAAGCAGCCAAACGCGTCCCGACTACTAATCAGATATGATTTCTTGTCGTCCCGTGGTAAAATAAAGAAAATTTATTTCGGAAATGAGGACTCACCATGAACGATACCGTACAATCTCCACTGGCCTTAGGCCGTTCCTATTTGCAGATACGAAATTACGACAAAGCGCTGGAATTTCTTTCTCAAGCCGTCATGGCGGGCAAAGGAAATGCAGCGAAGGATCTCTACGACCTGGGGGATCACTTCTACCAAGAGGGCGACTACGCCAAAGCAGAGAGAGCCTTCCAGACTCTGGCCGACCGCGGCCACGGCGAGAGCTGCCTGCGCCTTGGTGAAATGTGCGAGCAAGGCATCGGCCGCAGGCAGGATTTAGAAGCTGCCTTTGGGTACTACAGCGAGAGCTTCAATCAAGGCGTTGCCTTAGGCGCTTACAAAGCAGGCATGCTGATGCTCCCGGACGCCTCGGCCCGTGAAGAGGTCAGAGACATCGCACGCACCTGGTTCGACGAAGCCATCCAGGCAGGCATCTTCGAAGCCTATGCGGCAGTGGGGGACCTTTACAGCAGCCATTTCGTCACCGGACATACCAGCAGCGACGACCACGTGGCCTTCACTTGGTACATGAAGGGCGCCATCAAGAAGGATCCCCTGGCCATGGTGCGGGCAGCAGACTCCCTCTTCGACGGCTGCGGCACACAGAAGGATACGAAGCGCGCCATCTGCCTTTATGAAGAGGCGGCGGAGCTTGGAAGCAGCGACGCTGCTCGGGAGCTGGGGCATATCTACGAAGATGGGGTCGAAGTCCCCAAAGAAATCCCCAAAGCCCTGGACTGGTACCTGAAAGCCTTTGAGCTGGAAACGGCGGAGAAGCCGGGGAAGCCCTCCGGTGCTGCCGGGGATCTCCTCATGGCCTTGACCGGCACACTCCACTTGCCTTTAAGTAAGAAACAAGCTGCGCTTTTCGAACGCTATCTGAAGGTGCTGCGCGAAAAGAATTTCGCTCCCGCCTACGGTATTTCTGCGGAAATCTGCCGCTTTCAGGGGAAGATGGACCTTTTCGAAGCCTATCTGAAACAAGGCATTGCGCTGGGAAATGACATGTGCCGCCAAAATTGGGTGCAGTATCAGATGGAGGAAGCCATGGAAAGCTTCCGAGGCCTGCAAAATATCATCGAAGACTATCCGGTGAAACGGAAACAGAAAAAATTCCTGGACAAATTCCTAAGACAGCTGCGAGACATAGAGGCCCGCTGCCAAGAAGCCGGCAAGGCCGGTGCTACCATCGCTTGGGAAATCCTGGCATACATCTACCTGTATTATGGCGGAGACCTGGGGGCGACTAGCGAACAATTCCTGGAAGCTGCAGAAAACGGCAAAGGAGGCACCCTCTTTGATATGGATTACTTCATGTGGTGCTACTACGACGGCCTCGAAGAACCGGAAGAAGGCGGCCTTCATGATGAAAATCCAAAGAAAGCCTTCACCCTGGCCCAGAAGCTAGCCCGCAAGCACAACGAAGACTTCTACGGCATCCTGGCCGAATACTACGAACGCGGCTACGGCATCCGCAAAAGCCAGAAGATGGCCGATCGCTGGGCTGCCAAAATCACCCAGCCCCATACCTTCTTCTAAGAAAGCGGGCGCAAGCCCGCTCCTTTTTTTACCCCCTTCCTTTGGAAGGGGGATCAAGGGGTTGGCTCGGCAATCAGTCTAAACGCGCCAGGCCAACCTCCACCGCAAGCGGTTCCCCTCCTTCCGGAGGAAGGAGGTCAGACAGCGGAAGACGCGCCCTGACCACTGACCACTAATCCCTAAATACTAATTACTAAAATGATAGCGTCAAGCAAGTATACTTAGGAGGTTTCCCAAATGAACCTATCCACCTACATTAAAAACGTACGAATCAAGAATCCCTTAGTTCACCACATCACCAACTATGTCACTGTGAACGATTGTGCCAACGCCTGCCTTGCCATCGGTGCGTCCCCGGTCATGGCTGACGCCGTGGACGAAGCGGCTGACATGGCGAAGATCGCCAGTGCTCTCGTGCTGAATATCGGCACCCTCAATGTTTCCAAAGTAGAGTCCATGATGGTAGCCGGCCGCGCAGCGAATGCTCTTGGCATCCCCGTCATCTTGGATCCCGTCGGCTGCGGCGCCACGTCCTTTAGAAATCACATGGCCGCCGAGCTCATGGCGAACATCCACATGACCGTGGTGAGAGGAAATATTTCCGAGATCTTCTCCCTGGGCGGCGAGGACGTCCATACCAAAGGCGTAGACGCCGGCGCAGCAGATGTTTCCGAAGCCCTCACCATCGCCAAAGCCCTTGCCAAGAAATGGGGGAGCACCGTCGTCATCAGCGGCGAAAAAGACATTATCACCGACGGTGACCGCGCTGTCTATGTGAGAAATGGCTGCGCCGCCATGCCATCCATCACCGGCTCCGGCTGCATGTGCACCACCTTGATCGGCGCCTTCGTCGGTGCCAATGCGAGAAATCCCTTCGAAGCCTCCACGGCTGCCATGGCCGCCATGGGCATCGCCGGTGAGAGAGCCTGGAAGAACTACGGTGCCCAAGGCCTCGGACACTTCCACATGGGCATCATCGACGAACTGGGGCACATGGACGAAGAAACCCTGGAGAAAGAGGCCCGCTATGAAATCCTTTGACCTCACCCTCTACCTCGTTACCGACCGCGGCCTGGCGAAAGCCGGCTCCTTGGAAAAAGTCGTGGAAGAAGCCGTCAAGGGCGGCGTCACCCTCGTGCAGCTTCGCGAAAAAGAAGGGGACACCGGCGATCTCTACGAAAAGGCCAAGGCCCTGAAGGAAATCCTCGCCCCCTACCACATTCCCCTCATTATAGACGACCGCATCGATATCATGCTGGCCGTGGATGCCGAAGGCGTCCACGTAGGCCAAAGCGACATGCCCGCGGCGATTGCCAGAAAACTTATTGGCCAAGATAAAATCCTGGGCGTCTCTGCCCATAACCTGGAAGAAGCCCTGCAGGCCGAAAAAGACGGCGCCGACTACTTGGGCGTAGGCGCCATGTACCCCACCGCCACCAAGAAGGACGCTACCTGCACCAGCAAAGAAGAACTGAAGAAAATCAAAGAAACCGTCCACATCCCCGTCGTCGCCATCGGCGGCATCAACCGGAAAACCATCCCCGACTTCGAAAAAGCCGCCACCGACGGCTTCGCCGTAGTCTCCGCCATTATGGCAGCAGACGATCCAAGGGGAGCGGCAGGAGAGTTGCGGAGTATCATAGGTTGATCTAGTAGTCGGTAGTCGGGACGCATTTGACTGCCATCCCATTCACATACTTCCGACAATGACTACGCAAGACGATGGCGGCATCATCTCCACGATTGCACCAGCGCCAATCGCGCCCCGACCATCGACTACCGACTACCGACTACCGACTACCCATTTGTAAAAAATAAAAAAATCCCGTTGACACGAAAGGCCCAATGTGATAGTATAATACCCGTCGCTGATACAGCGGCGCCGCTTCGAAAGAGCTTTGAAAAATATTTCAAAAAAACATTTGACAAGCCCTTCCGAATGTGGTAAGATAATCAAGTCGCTTACAGAGCGATGGTTCTTTGAAAACTGAACAG
>CAVKMC010000172.1:0-4618 GCA_963657285.1 Agathobacter sp. | reverse complement strand
CCTAAAAAAGGCCATAAAATAAGAGAACACCAAAAGTTAGTGTTCTCTTATATATGATGTATTACTGGTTCAGCTGTTTAGCTACTTCTGCAGCCAGGTCATCCTGTTTCTTTTCGATGCCTTCGCCGAGCTGGAAGCGAGCGAAACGAACTACGTCAGCGCCCTTCGCTTTCAGGAGTTTAGCAACGGTGAGGTCGCCGTCTTTAATGAATTCCTGATCTACGAGGCAAACTTCCTTGTAGTACTTGTTGACACGGCCAAGAACCATCTTTTCGATGATAGCTTCCGGCTTGCCTTCGTTTCTTGCTTCAGCAGCCAGGACTTCTTTTTCGTGTTCGATTTCAGCCTGCGGAACTTCGGTGCGGTTCAGGTAGGAAGGATTTGCTGCAGCCACCTGCATAGCGATATCCTTGCCCAGTTCGGAGTCGCCGCCCTTCATTTCTACGAGAACGCCGATCTTGCCACCGCCGTGGATATAGCTGTGAACGGTGCCTTCAGCGCTTTCATAGCGAACGAAACGACGAACGGAAATGTTTTCGCCGATCTTTGCTACAGCTTCGGTTACCTGGTCTTTTACAGTTTTGCCATTCATTTCAGAAGCAAGGAGAGCGTCTACGTCAGCCGGGTTGGTAGCGAGGATCTGCTGAGCGATAGCACCAGCGAGAGCTCTGAAGTCTTCATTGTTGCCTACGAAGTCGGTTTCGCAGTTTACTTCTACTACGGTGCCTACTTTGCCGTCTGCGGAAATAGCAGCTACGACAGCGCCTTCAGCAGCTACGCGGCTTGCCTTCTTAGCAGCCTGGGACAGTCCCTTTTCACGGAGAATGTCTACTGCTTTTTCCAAATCGCCTTCAGCTTCTACAAGTGCCTTCTTGCAGTCCATCATGCCTGCACCGGTCTTGGTACGCAGATCTTTTACCATGCTAGCTGTAATTGCCATCTTATGACCTCCATCATAAAAATCAAGGTATTTGTACAAATGTCAGGAAATCAGGAGGCCAATGCCTCCATTTCCTGTTTTATCTTATTATTATTCCTGTTCAGCAGCTTCTTCTGCAGCTTCTTCAGCCGGAGCTTCAGCAGCTTCTTCTTCCTGCTGACCCTGACGGCCTTCGAGGACAGCGTCAGCCATCTTGCTAGCCAGGAGTCTTACTGCGCGGATAGCGTCATCGTTTGCCGGGATCGGGAAATCAACAACATCCGGATCGCAGTTGGTGTCAACGGTAGCAACAACCGGAATGTGGAGCTTGTGAGCTTCTGCTACAGCGATTTCTTCCTTCTTGGAGTCGATGATGAAGATAGCGCCCGGTACCTTCTTCATATCTTTGATGCCGCCGAGGTTCTTTTCCAGCTTTTCCAGTTCGCGTTTCATCAGGATGACTTCCTTCTTCGGATACTGGTCGGTGGTGCCTTCTTCGAACATTTTTTCCAGTTCCTTCAGACGAGCGATACGGGTCTGAATGGTGCGGAAGTTGGTGAGCATGCCGCCGAGCCAACGTTCATTGACATAGAACTGGTTGCAACGGGTAGCTTCTTCTTTTACAGAGTTCTGAGCCTGTTTCTTGGTGCCTACGAAGAGGACGGATTCGCCTTTAGCTGCTACTTCACGGATGAAAGCGTAAGCTTCTTCTACCTTCTTTACGGTCTTCTGCAGATCGATGATGTAGATGCCGTTTCTTTCGGTGAAAATGAAGCGAGCCATTTTCGGGTTCCAACGACGGGTCTGATGACCAAAGTGAACGCCTGCTTCGAGTAACTGTTTCATGGATACAACTGCCATAATATAACCTCCTGTTATTAACCTCTGCCTTCGTCCTTTCCTGCAGCCACTTCGAGGCTTAAGAAATAAAATTTCCTCGTAAGCACAGATGCAGGATCCGATAGACATGTGTACTCATGCGTTATCCATTCTATCAAAAAGATTTTCCCAATGCAAGATGTTTTTTTGATTTTTTATGAATTAGTATTTAGTGATTAGTGATCAGTGATTAGTAGTCGGTAGTCGGTGGTCGGTAGTCGGGACGCGCCTTCCGCTATCGAACCTCCTTCCTCTGGAAGGAGGGGGACCGCTTGCGGTGGAGGTTGGCCTGGCGCGTTTGTCAGCTTCCCCACCACTGTGAACCGTTTACCGTATAACCGATAACCGACCCTTTTTACGATAGCGGGAAATGGAGCGCTTCTCTACTTCGATATACATCCAGCTCCCGCAACCTCAAAGCGCGCACGGTTATCGGTTATACGGTTACACGGTTAACGGTAGTGAGGAAGCAGTCAAATGCGCCTGACTACCGACTACCGACCACCAACCACCGACTACTAAATAAAAAAAGAGCTGCGAAAGAAATCGCAACTCTTTGATTGACAGAGCGAGCATTCAATAAGCCGAGTTCTGTCCCACTTGCGTGGTGATGATTATCTGTCTAGACAGCCAATTGCTTGACTGTTCAAGCGACGCAACCCGGAAGGTCAGCGGGCAACCTCAACCCTTCCCTATTCGGTCTTGCTTCGGATGGGGTTTACCAAGCCAGCCGGTCTCCCGACTGCTGGTGCGCTCTTACCGCACCTTTCCACCCTTACCACTTGCGTGGCGGTTTCCTTTTCTATGGCACTTTCCCTAGGATCACTCCCGCCGGACGTTATCCGGCATCCTGCCCTGCGAAGCTCGGACTTTCCTCACGCCTTACGGCCCGCAATCATCTTTCCTGCTCGCGGGCTATAGTATAGCATGATGAGGGGAGAAATTCAAGAGAGATTAGGGATATGGGATATGGGATATGGCGCGTTTGACTGCTTCGTCATAGCTTTGAGCTAGGAGCTTGGAGCTTGGAGCCTGGATGGAGACAGCGGGCATGCGATACGATAGAGACATTTAGCACATAATAACCGCTTTTCAAACAGCGTAGTTACATGACAACTGTCGCTATCAGAGCTCCAAGCTCCTAGCTCCAGGCTCAAAGCTATGACGAAGCAGGTATCCGCGTGCTGGTCACATCACTTCAAAAATGTCCGGCTGCGCTTCGTAGGCGATGACTTCCAGATCCCAGCCTCTGCGCTTCGCCTCTTCCTCCATGCGGCGGGCGAGGGCGGGGACGATGACGCGCTCGGTGTAGAAATGGCCACCGTCGGCGATGAGGAGGCCCAGGGCTGCAGCGTCTTGGGCTTCGTGGTATTTGAGGTCGCCGGTGAGATAGAGGTCAGCCCCTTTGGATTTCGCTAGCGATGCAAATTCACTGCCCGCGCCGCCCAGGACAGCCACGCGGCGCACCTTTCCCGATGTATCGCCGGCGTAGCGGATGACGGGGATGCCCAATTTCTCTTTGATATAAGAAAGCGCTTCCTTCCCATCCATGTCTCTGGGGAGGTCGCCGATGCGTCCCATGTATTCCCGGCTTTTTCCGCTTTGCAGCTCGTAAATATCATAGTGCGCGTCCCCGGCCCGGTCCTTCAGATCTTGCAGCACCGCCGAAAGGGCAGCGCCCTTCACGCTCATTTCCAGCTTCACCTCATCGGTCATGTCCACATCGTTATCGATGAAATAATAGGCTCCCGTTTCCGTGGGATAGCTTTTCTCTAAGTATCCGCGGAAGGCCTTCGCCACCGCCGGACGCAGGTACACTGCCAGCTTGTACATAGGCTCTTCTTTCTCCGGCACCAGGCCCTCTCTATGCGTAAGGCCCAGGGCATCGGCAAGCGCGTCATTCACGCCGCCTTTGGCAGTATCCAGATTCGTATGGGCCGCAAAGGCCAGGATGTCATTCTTGATGAGCTTTTCGATGACCCGGCCCTTATAGGTGGTGAGATCCAGCTCGCGAAGGGCTTTGAAAAGAAATGGGTGATGGGAAATAATCATCCCTACGCCATGAGCCGCCGCGAAGTCCACCGCTTCTTCCGTGAGGTCCAAGGAAATCAGCACCTTCTCGACTTCTCTTCCCGGATGCCCCACCTGCAGGCCCGGGTGATCCCATTTCTCTGCCAAAGAGCGGGGCGCCCACTCCTCCATCAAATCCATCAAATCGTTTCCGCAGATTTTCATAAGAGTCCCTCCAATACCTTCTTTTCCTCTATCGCCCTTTCGCGATTTCTTCGATGTCTTTCCTCCTTCGTATCCTCCGATACTCCCTGGATGAGGAAATCTCGTTTTCGGATGAGCCGACGGATGTGAGTCACAAATAAGGGATCCTTTCGGTACGCCTCGGTAGCTCCGATTTCCGCCGATAACATATCCAAAGGCTCCATCTCTCCCGGCACGGCCAGAAGCATCTCATAGAGCTGCCCGCCGTCCTCGGAAAGCACTTCCTTTTCGATGCGGAAATGGTGGGTCGAAAGAAATACCTTCAGCTCCGCTACATGATTCTGCGGCTGCAGCACCAGCCAGGAAAGCGCCTGGGCCTTCTCTCGGTCGTCCTCCAGGATCTGGCGAATCATGAGTCCCCCCATGCCGCAGATGGTGACCCCATCCACCTCGCCTTTCTTCAGCTTCGAAAGCCCGCCGCCTAAGCGAAGAGAAATTTTCTCCGTCATGCCGTGAGAAATCAGATTTTCTCCCGCCCTATCTAAGGGCCCCTGGTTGATATCTGCGGCAATGGCCTTTTCCACTCTTCCTACTTCTATCAAATAA
>CAVKMC010000171.1:0-4650 GCA_963657285.1 Agathobacter sp. | reverse complement strand
GCCCACCAGGCCGCCGGTGAATGGTGGAAGGCCGGGGAGCTTCGGGCTTTTGTGAGCGGCGAGAATCTCGCGGATTGCCTCGCCCGGGTGCGCCACCTCTTTCACGGTTTCCTTGGTCATTTCATTCTCCTCACCCTCGCGGATGCGAAGGCGCCCATTGAGGCAGGTGATTTCCATGGACGGGTCGTAGCCCAGGAAGGAGTAGCGGCTCCAAGGCTGGTTATTCTCCGCGCTCTCCAAGATGAAGCAGTGATGGCTGGCAGCGCGGAGAGTGCGCATCACCTCGATGGTGGTGAATCGGTCCGCCATGATTTCCCGGCACAGCGGGATCCGGCGGAAGGCGCCGGTGGCGTTGATCTCTTTCATTTCTTCTAAGGTCGGATACATAGGATTCTCCTTTTGTAGGAACCGCCGGGGCAACAAAAAATCCGTCCCGGCAGGAAATAATTTCTGCCAAGGACGGATATCATCCGCGGTGCCACCTTGTTTCATGTCATCGACATGCGCTTAGCGAGGTACTACCATACCTCCGGCAACTGACGTATGCCCCACGTCGCTAGCTACTCGGAAACCCTTTCACTGCGCCCTCAGCGGTCCATTTGGCAGCCTGCATTCCGATCCATTCTCACCGGGTAGGACTCTCTTTGCGTGCATCTACTGCTTTGATCTCCGCTTCAACGGTTTGATGTTGTTTGTAGAATATAATGATTTGGCTTATTTGTCAAGTGTGATTGCTGTATAGCGTTTGCGGTTTAGTAATCAGTGACCTGTGATCAGTAATTAGTACGCATTTGGCATCCTGCAAGAGCTTTTCCATTTCCCTCTCTTGCTAAATGGATTCTTCAGCATAACGGAAAACGAAAAAACTTTTATGAAAAGACAAATGCGTACTGATCACTGACCACTGATCACTGACCACTAAACCTCGACCGTTATTTTTGCTTACTAACCACCCACACGTAAGGCGTCCCATCTCTCTCGTGGACACCCAAAATTTCTGGCTTAAACTCTGGGAAGAGCCTTCCGTAGTCCGAAAGGAAGAGGAAGTAGGAGAGGATTTCTTTCGTCCACACTTCGCCGGGGACGAGGACGGCGATGCCCGGTGGGTAGGGGAGCACCAGCTCCAGGGCGATCTCCCCTTCGGCTTCGGAGAGCGGGATGCATTTCCGATTTCCTTTGATGAAATGCTGATGGGCCTCCCGAGCGGTCATGGGGGAGGCCGGGAAATGGTCCTCTGAGAAAAGGGCCTGCTGCAACTCGTGGGCGTGATGAGCGGAAAGGAAATCGGCGTACCGCGCGCTGAAGTCCGCGAGACCTTCTGCGGAGCCGCCGGGGAGGAGGGCAGAGAGCGGGCGATTTGCGAAATACGCTTTTTCCAAATCGCAGAGGAGATCCACCAGGTGCGTCCCCTTCTCTTCGCTGTCTCCGGGCTCCGAGAGGAAGAGGAGGGTGTAGAAATCCGATTTCTCCGCCGTCACGCCGTGGGCTTCCAGGTAAGCGGATACGAGTGGCGCCGGGATGGATGGCATTTCCTTGTCGATACTGCGAGTGGTGAGGAGCACCTTGCAGGGGTCGGCGAGGTAGAGGCCTTTGGGCATGTGGGTGAAGCCATTCCATGGCGCAGATTCCAATTCCCAAAAGGCGGTGTCCTTGAGAATGGTGTCCGCATCATAGGACTCCCAAGCGCGGCCGCGAATCGTGGGCGGAAGGAAGGGACGGAAGAGATGGCAGCGGGAAAGGATTTCTTTTTTGAGAGCCATGGACGCGCGGGCGGCCTTCTCCCAAAGTGCTGCGCCATATTTCTCATGGATGAGCCCATTCATTTCCAAGCCCGCCAGGAGCGGATAGTAGGGGGACGTGGAAATGTGCATCAGGTAGGTGCTTTGGAGAAGGTCATCGGGGACGTAGCGCTTTTGATTTCTGATGTGGCTGTCCTTTTTGTGGAGCTGGGAGGTCATGGAGAATCCCGCCAGCTGTTTGTGCACCGACTGGGTCACCAGGATCCCCGGCGCGTCTTCGGCGAGATTCATGGTGAGGACCGCTGCGTCCTGTAAGAGCGGCAGGAAATTTTCATAGCCTGCCCAGGCGCCGTCGAAAAGAATGTAATCGCAGAGCGACCCGAGAAGCTCCAAGATTTTTTTTGCGTTAAGAAATAATCCGTCATAGGTGGCAAGCTGCAGACAGACCAGGCGGAAGGGGCGCTCCTTCTTCGCTGCGGCGGGAGAAATTTTTCCGGCGGCTTTGCGAAGATGCTCCGTGTCCAGCGCCCGCTCCGTGAGCCCGCCGATGATGCCCTGGGGATTTCTTTCAGACTCCAGGTACACCGGCCGCGCTCCGGCGGCCATGAGTGCGCCTTGGTAGGTGGATTTGTGATTGTTTCGATCAAAAAGCGCCAGGTCTCCTTCGGCAAGGAGCGCGGAGACGGCAATGCGGTTCGACGCCGATGTACCGCCGAGGACGAAGAAGCAACGGTCGCTTCCCCACACGCGCGCGGCCCGCGCTTCGGCCTCGCCACTGACGCCTTCGTGAGACGAAGGATCGCCAATCAAAGAAGATGAGTCGGAAATGTCCGCTTCAAAGAATGGCGCGCCGAAGGCGTCCACAAAAGCGCGACCTTCCTCGGTGAGAGAAAAGAATGCGCCGCTATGATGCCCCGGCGTGTCAAAGTCGCTCCGAGATTTTCCTATAACAGAAGAGAGCGCCGCCGTGAAAGGCGGGAGGAGAGAATGGTTTTTCATGGTGATGTGTCCTTTTTTTATTTCATTATAGCCTACACAGAGGGATAAGGGATAGGGGATAAGGGATAAGGGATAAGGACGCGCTTACCTGCTTCCTCATAGCTAGGAGCCTGGAGCTTGGAGCTTGGAGCTCTATTGGTGACAGTAGACATGCTAAACGATAGAACAGTAAAGCATCCCTTCTTTTTTCGATAGCGCAATTAAATACTAAGTGACACTATCAGGGCTCCAAGCTACTAGCTCCTAGCTCAAAGCTATGGCGAAGCAGGTAAGCAAGCCCAGACTACCGATTACAAAACTCCCAGCGTGCATTTCCCCACTACATTATGGTAATATATACAAGACATGATGGGTGAGTGTGCCCTTTTGGGAGGTGCGTGCGATGGAGGAGTACCAGGTGAATCTGCCTGTTTTCGAGGGACCTTTGGATTTGCTCCTGCACTTGGTGACGAAGAGTCGCATCGACATCCATGACATTCCCATCCATCTGATCACAGATCAATATTTAGAATACCTGGCGGCGGCGCAGCGGTTCAATTTGGAGCTGGGCAGCAGCTTCTTCACCATGGCCTCCACCCTCCTTCTTATTAAGTCGCGGATGCTTCTTCCCAAGCGCCGGCAGGAGGAAGAGGACGACAGCGAAGACCCGCGGGCCGAGCTCACCAGGTCCCTCGAGGAATTCCGGCGGATGAAGGAAGTGAAGGCGCGCATCGAGAGGCTTCTCGAAGAAGAGCGGCCCTATCGGCGCAAGGACCCGGAGATGGTGAAGGGCGGCCTATACACCGGCAAGATTTCCCTCTCCCGGCTGAAGGCGGCCTTCCTCTCCCTCTATGACGCCATTGAAGAGGAAGAAGGGCGGACTGTGGAGCCCGAGTCGGTGTCGGTGGAATCGGAAATGGAATCGCTGACCGCTGTGCTTTCAAGGAGGCAGCGGGTCGATTTCCGCTCGTATTTCCAAAAGATGCGGACGCGGCTGCGCTTGGCGGTGGCATTCATGGCGCTTTTGGAAATGATTCGCCTGGGAAGAGCGCGGGTCACGGAAGGTGCCGGCGGTTTGGAAATCGAAGGAATGAATACATGACGCGAGGTTTGATCTATTTGGCAGCGCTGATCGAAGCGTTTCTTTTCGCCAAAGGAAATCCGGTGAGCCTCTCGGAATTGGCGGAGGCCATGGAAGAGGACAAGGATGAAATCGAGAAGGCTTTGGCCTTGCTTTCTAAGAAATATGAAAAGCCGGACTCCGGCATCACGCTGAGGAAGTCCGGCACCGGCTATAGCCTGGCCACGAAGAAGGTCTACGACGGCTGGCTCTCGGCGAGGCTCGGGCGGCAAATGCCCCTCTCTCCGGCGGCGCTGGAGACCCTGGCGGTGGTGGCCACCAAGGAGCCGGTGACCCGAGCGGAAATCGAACGCATCCGCGGCGTGGCCGTCGGCCGCGTCCTGGGACTCCTCCTGGAAAAAGGACTCATCGAGGAAAGAGGACGGCTCGATATCCCCGGCCGGCCCATACTATACGGCACCACCCGCCGCTTCCTGGACTGCACCGGCATCGCCGACATCAGCGAGCTACGGAAGGAGCTCGAAGGCGGTGCGGGAGAAGGGAATCTGTTTTAGTAGTCGGGGCGCGTTTGCCTGCTTCGTCATAGCTTGGAGCCTGGAGCTTGGAGCTGGGAGCTCCTTTGGCGTCAGGCGGCATGCTTGGCGGTGGTTCTCTTAGGGATAAGGGATAAGGCGCTTTTCCCCTTTCTAATTTCCTCCCTCTGGAAGGAGGAACGCCGCGAAGCGGTGGAGGTTGGCTTATGCGACTGTAACTGCTTTCTTGGGAGAGGCGCGTATTCTTTTTTCGATATAGCGCTGTTGCATGATAAGTGTCACCAGCGGAGCTCCAAGCTCCCAGCTCATAGCTCCAAGC
>CAVKMC010000170.1:0-4710 GCA_963657285.1 Agathobacter sp. | reverse complement strand
GTGAGGAGTGAGGAGTGGTGGTGCGCCGCATCAAATTGGAAAGCGGCGCAAATTTGAAGCGCGTTTACCTGCTCAGGCATAGCTAGGAGCTTGGAGCTTGGAGCTTGGAGCTTCTTTGGCGTCAGTAGGCATGCCAGACGGTAGAGTCTAGGGAAACACTGATTAAATCGAAGATTTAAAAATCATAAGAATTTTTATTCATAGCTTCGTCAAGAAAATCCTTAAATAGCTCGCTATTCGCGGATTTCCTTTCCTCGCTCTGAATAAAAATTCAAGAATGATTTTTGAAAACGATTTAATCAGCGTTTCCCTAGAGGCTAACCATCGCCTTTCGGGCTCTTTCCCCTTTTTCCCCGGAGGAAGAGGGTTATTTGAAGGAAGCAGGCAAACGCGGCCCAATCACCGGCCACCGACTACCGACTACTGATCACTCCCCTTAAATCAATGTTCTGTATTTTTCCCCCTAAACATGATACAATGATAGAGCTAATCTTTTATCGATGAGAGGTAGAGAAATGAAAGCCTTCAAGGGGTTATCCAATTGGATCGGTGTGGACCTGGGGTCTTCGCAGATTCGTATATATAAGGAAAATAAAATGATTTTGGCCGAGTCGAGCACGGTGGCGCTGGATGCTATGGATGGGCACATCTTAGGCTTTGGCACCGATGCGCTGATCCGGTATCACAAGGAGCCGGAGAATATTTCCTTGGCCTGGCCGGTGCAGAATGGTGTGATCGCGGACTATGAGATGACGAAGGCGATGCTCCGCTATTTCCTCAAGAAGTCTTTGCACCGGGCGGTGAGCCGGCCGACGGTGATGATCGCCATCCCCGGGGAGGTGAGCTCGGTGACGCGCCACGCGCTGGTGGATGCCTTGATGCATGCGGGGGCGCAGGAGGTATACCTGATCCCGTCTCCGGCAGCGGCGGCCATCGGGGCAGAGCGGGAGCTCTCTCGTCCGTCGGTCCTTTTTTCTTTGGTCATGGGCCGCGATGTGACGGATGCCGGGCTTTATAGCTGCGGCGGCGTGGTAGGGAAGGGGACGATCCCCTTCGGCGGCCATCATATCGATATCGGTATCTGCCGGTACATGCAGGAGCGTTACCAGATGCTCATCGGCATCACGCAGGCGGAAAAGCTGAAGAGTGAAATGATTTCCTTGGATACGGCGGTGGAGCATCCCAGCTTTACCATGCGGGGGCGCCGCCTGCAGGATGGCGTAGAGGTGGTGGTGGAGCTCACCATGGAGGAGATGCGGCCGGTGCTGCACAAGGTATTGCAGCCGGTGCTTCGTCTCATCCGCCAGGTGCTGCGCCAGGCGTCGCCGGATATGGCGGGGGATCTTTTGAAGAATGGGCTCCTTCTTTCCGGCGGGAGCGCGCTTTTGGACGGCCTCGCAGGCTGGCTTTCGGCGGAGCTCTCTATGCCGGTGGCGGTGGCAGAGCGGCCGGGTGACGTGGTCGCTAGGGGCTGCTATCGGGCGTTGGAGGTTTATCATACATTGCCGCTTCTTGTGGAAAACGGCGAAAAGTACTATGGAGGTACTTGATCGTGCTATTTTTTGGAAAGAAAAAAATGATAGCCGCCATTTCCTTATTCCTCTTCATGGGGCTTTGCGGATGGTTTTGGCGTCATAGAGAATATATCCCCTTCGTGTCGCAGCCTCTTTCCGTGGGCGCGGCGCCTTTCCAGTACACCGTGAGCCGCGGCGCTTTGATGGGGAGCCATGGCATCGCCATGCTCGAGGAAATGTGGAATAATTGGGATTCCTTGGATGAGCTGCAGAAGGAAAATGAAAGCCTTCGCGCCGAGCAAGCTCACTATAGTGAGATCCTGGCGGAAAATATCCGCTTGAAGGAGCTTCTCTCCTTCAAGCAGGGCTATACCCAGTATCATCTCTCTGGGGCGTCTGTCATTTCCCGCGACTACGGCACTTGGACACAGACGCTGGTGATCGATCGTGGCGAGGACAGCGGCATCCGGAAATATATGCCTGTTATCGTGCCCACCGGGCTGGTGGGATTTGTGAGCGAGGTCTATGCCAATTCGGCGAGGGTGCAGCTTCTCCTGGATCCGCGCACCTCGGTAGGCGGCATCGTGCAGCGCCCGGCGTCTCGGGTGGTGGCTATGGTTTCCGGAAATAGCGGCCGCTTGGGCGAGCTTGTTTTCATCAATCTGCCGAAGGAAGCGGATGTGATCAAGGGAGATACCATCCTGGCCTCCGGCTATGGCGGTGTGTATCCCAAGGGCATGGTCATCGGTACCGTAGAGCAGGTAGAAATCGATGAGATCGCCGGTACACAGACGGCGCGCATCCAGCCGGCGGCGGATTTCTCCCATCTGGAAGAGGTCTTCGTCATTACGGATCACATCGAGAAGACTGCGCCGGAGAGCATCACTGTGAAGCCTCCGAAAAAGGAACCACCGATGAACCCGAACAAGCAGCAGGCAGGTGAGAAGCGATGAACGCCTATGGGCTCGCAGCGCTTGCCTTCCTGGTATTTCTGCTGCAATCATCGGTGATTCCCTTCCTCTTTGACGGCCTGGTGGCGCCGGATCTCTGGCTGGTGGTGATCGTGCTCTCGACCTTGATTTTCGATAAACGCACGGCCCTCTCTCTCGCTGTCATCGGCGGGCTTTTGCAGGATATTGTGATCGGAAATCTTTTCGGTCTGCACCTGATGCCCTACCTGGCCATCGCGGCGCTGTACCTGGCCTTGGGGAAGGAGCGGTACAATAAGCATTGGTATATTTCCCTCATCGCCATCGTCTTGGCGTCGGTGCTATTTCTGGCGCTCTCGGCCTTTGTGATGTGGTGCGCCCAGAGTAGGCACCTGGCGGTATCGTATATTTTTTATATGGGATTTCCTTTTATATTGGTTAATGCAGCCGCCATGCTGCTTTGCCATCATCCCTTATGGGCTATGAAAAAGGAGGGGAAGACGCGATGGTAAAAAAGCGTGTGCCCTCCATTTTGTCAGGGCTTTTGAAAAATACGGAGGAGTCTCGCTATGCCCGCATGATTTACGCGGCTATGATTCTCCTCCTCTTCCTGGGGGCCCGCCTCTTTATGATGCAGGTGATCCAGGGGAACTATTATAAAGAGGAGGCTGATGGAAATCGTATCCGTCACCTTCCCCTGCAAGCAAATCGAGGCGTCATGTATGACCGCAACGGCGTCATCATGGCAGGCTCTCGCTCGGCCTATAGCGTCATCATGCCGGTGGATCGCAAGGGAAATACCCTCTCTGACGAGGCGCTGTCCCGCCTGTCCACGCTTCTCCATGTGCCTACGGCAGACATCAAGAAGAAAATCGAGGATAATAAGCTGGCCTTCGGTGCCATTTACTTGGCTAATGATGTAGGCATCGACGTGGCTACGGAAATCGAAGAGAAGAAGGATGAATTCCCGGGCATAGAAATCGAAGTGAATCCGCTTCGCGTCTATCCCTTCGGCATCGCCGGCGCCCAGGTGCTGGGCTATGTAGGCGAAGCAGGGCCGGATGACAAGGATGCGAACGGCAATCCCTACACCACGGCGCAGCTCATCGGCCGCGCGGGGCTGGAGAACCAATACAACGAATACTTAGAAGGCAAGCCGGGCATGAAGACCGTGGAGGTCAATGCGTCGGGCCAGCCGGTCCGTTATGTGGCAGGCACGCCGGCGATGACAGGAAATAGTGTGCGCCTCACGCTGGACTCGGATCTGCAGAAGGCGGCGGAAGACGCCATGATCGCCCAGGTGAAGATTCTCCAGGCCGACGGCGTATCGCCTACCGGCGCATCGGCGGTGGCGCTGGATCCGAATAGCGGGGCGGTCCTCGCCATGGCCAGCTGGCCGAGCTATGATCCGAACCGGTTCAGTAAGGGGATTTCTTCAAAGGATTGGAATGAAATCATCAACAATCCAAACCATCCCTTGCAAAACCGTACCATCGCATCCATGTACCCGCCGGGGTCCCTCTTCAAAGTCATTACCGGTGCGGCGGCTTTGGAAGCGAAGGTGACCACGCCGGAGGAACGGATTTTTGATAACGGCAAGCACTGGATCGTAGATAAGAAAAATGCCCAAGATGAAGCCTTCGGGTGGATCAATTTCTATGAAGCCATTGAGAAGTCGGATAATGTGTATTTCTATGAAATGGGACGCCGCGCGGGAATCGATCGGATTTCCAAGATGGCAGAAGAATTCGGCCTCGGGAAACCGACCGGTGTGGACCTGGCCGGTGAAAGTGACGGCAATGTGGCCAGCGAAGCGTACAAGATGAAGGTTTTCAAGCAGGATTGGTACCTGGGGGAAACCATGGACGCGGCCATTGGTCAGAGCTATACCTTAGCCACGCCGCTGCAGATGGCAATGGTCTATGCGGCCATAGCCAATGGAGGCTTCCGCTACCAGCCGTACCTGGTGAGCCGCATCGATGCCTTGGACGGCACACCGCTCAAGATTTTTTCGCCGAATCGAATCGGTAGTCTTCCCGTTTCCAAAGATACCCTGGAAGCCATTCATACCGGGCTTCGGATGGTTATGGGAAAGGATGGTACCGGCGGATTCCTTTTTGAAAAGTATCCTATCGCTTTGGCCGGAAAGTCCGGTACCGCAGAGACCAATGGTCTCGATAATGGCTGGTTCGTGGCCTACGGGCCGGTGGAGAAGCCGGAGGTGGTGATCCTCTGCATGTTCGAGCACAGCGGCTTCGGCGCCGAGT
>CAVKMC010000169.1:0-4741 GCA_963657285.1 Agathobacter sp. | reverse complement strand
TGCCGACATTCTGCTTGTAAGGCAGACGCTCTCCCAGCTGAGCTAATCGCCCATGTGCTGACGAAAGCTATTATGCACTATGGGAAGAAATTTTGCAAGTCCTTTTTGAAGTTTTTTAAAAAATATTTTTCCCGATAGAATTTTCAAATGGGAGAGCGGTCGCGGATTTGCAAAAAGTTTAAAAAATAATTTTATTCTCTTGCGCTCCTGTGGTAAAATAAATTGTACTATTGTTCTAAGAAGAGAAATGAGCATCTTGCAAAAAAGCATGGAGCATTTCAGCGTCAGTTGGCGTGCTAGGCTTTGGCGCAAAGGTTCAAGGTTCGAGGTTCAAGGTTCTAGGTTCTAGGGAAGGTACACCGCATCAATTTAAAAAGCGGCGAGAGTTTGGAAATATGGAAATGTGATTCGATTTTTTAAATTGACGGCGCTTCCAGATTTGTGCGCCGCACCATCCCCTTGAACCCTGAACCCTGAACCCGAAACCTTTCAGCAAGGTAGACTCATCGCCGTTTCTCTATATCTATCTATATGCCATATTATATAGAGAGAAACTTTATGTTAGCCCGAGGGGGAAAAGGAAAGAAATGAAAAGAGAAGACATCCGCAATATTGCCATCATCGCTCACGTCGACCATGGTAAGACGACTCTGGTAGATGCTATGCTGAAGCAGAGCCATATTTTCAGAGATAACCAGAAGGTAGCTGAACGCGTCATGGACTCTAATCCACTGGAACGCGAACGCGGCATCACCATCCTGGCAAAGAATACCTCTGTAATGCACGATGGAGTGAAGATCAATATCGTCGACACCCCAGGGCATGCGGATTTCGGCGGCGAAGTAGAACGAATCCTGAACATGGTAGACGGCGTTCTCCTTCTCGTAGACGCTCATGAAGGCCCGATGCCGCAGACCAAGTACGTACTGCGCAAAGCATTGGAACATAAACTGAAACCAATCGTTGTCATCAATAAGATTGACCGTCCGGATCAGCGTATTTCCGACGTCGAAGGCGAAGTCCTGGAGCTCTTCCTGGAACTGGAAGCTGATGATGACCAGCTCGATTTCCCGCTGCTCTACGCATCCGCTCGTAGCGGTATCGCTAAGCTCCACATGAATGACGAAGGCACCAACCTGGATCCGCTCTTCGAAGCCATTTTGAAATATTGCCCGTGTCCGGAAGGCGATCCGGATGCAGGTCTCCAGGTCATGGTCACCACTCTGGAAGCTGACGACTACCTGGGCAAGGTCGCTATCGGCCGCGTGACTCGCGGCACTGCGAAGCAGGGCATGACCGTCGCTATCACTGACGGCGAAAAGATCCGCACCGACCACATCGGCGCTCTCTTCAACTGGCAGGGCATGAAACGTACGCCGGTAGAAGAAGCAAAGGTAGGCGACATCATCGCTATGGCCGGCTTCAAGGATATCAACATCGGCGAAACCGTAGCAGACGCTACCAATCCGGAAGCGCTGCCGGCTATCCACATCGACGAACCGACTTTGTCCATGGTATTCCATGTTAATAAGAGCCCATTTGCCGGCCGCGAAGGTGATTTCGTCACCTCCCGCCACATCCGCGCTCGTCTCTATAAGGAAATCGAAACCAACGTGGCTCTTCGCGTAGAAGATACCGATACCTCTGACGCGTTCAAGGTGTCCGGCCGCGGCGAACTTCACCTCTCCGTCCTCATCGAAACCATGCGCCGTGAAGGCTTTGAAATGGAAGTTTCCAAGCCCCAGGTTATTTACAAAGTCATCAATGGCCAGAAGTGCGAACCAATCGAACGCCTGACCGTCGAAGTACCGCAGGAATTCATGGGCGCTGTCATGGAAGGTCTTGGACCGAGAAAGGCAGAAATGATTTCCATGGAAGAACTGGCCGGCTACATGAAGATGGAATTCTCCATCCCTGCTCGTGGCCTTATCGGCTTCAGAAATGAAATGCTCACCACCACCCGCGGCACCGGCATCATGTACCATGTATTCCAGGGCTACGCTCCATACAAAGGAGACATCCCGGGCAGAACCAGAGGTTCCCTGGTGGCATTCGAAGCCGGCACCACCACTGCTTACGGCCTGAACTCCGTCCTCGACCGCGGCGAACTCTTCCTCGATGCAGGCGTAGAAGTATACGAAGGTATGATCATCGGCGAAAACGCTCGTGACCAGGACATGGACGTAAACCCCTGCAAGAAGAAACATCTGACCAACACCCGTGCCTCCGGCTCCGACGACGCTATCAAGCTGCCGCCATGCCGCCAGTTCACACTGGAAAGCGCACTGGAATGGATCAACGACGACGAATTGGTCGAAGTCACTCCGGAAAGCATCCGCATGAGAAAGATGGTCCTCTCCCGCCAGGCTAGATACAAGAGCGCCAACGTAAAGAAAAGCCAGCAGTAATGGCTGATATATAGCACGCAAAAAGACGAAGCGAATTTTGAAATCGCTTCGTCTTTTTGCATGCAAGGGGTATGGGATATGGCGCGTTTGACTACCTCCTCATAGCTATGAGCTTGGAGCTATGAGCTGGGAGCTCTGATAGAGGCAGTGGGCATACTATATGTCAAAGTCCTTAAGCCCCGCATCCCTGCTTCGCCATAGCTAAGTATGTTAAGCCTTGATGGCAATGCTGGACATGCAACTATGTTATCTGAACGCCGGGTGTATTGCCTGCGTCCTGCCTCTACCGCTTAGCTTGTTAACTGACTCCAGCCGAGCTCCAAGCTCCAAGCTCCAGGCTCATAGCTATGATGAAGCAGGTACACGGGCCTTATCCCTAAAACTTTTATTTCATTTCATTCATCACCAGCCGGTCGTCCTTTTCGATTACTGTATCGCCTTTGGGGATGATGACTTTTCCATTTCTAAGGATCAAGATAATCAGGTGACCCGCCGGGAGGTGGAGGGAGGCTAGCGAGCGGTGGTAGAAGCGGCTGCCTTCGTCCACGTGGATTTCCGAGAGCTCGATGCCGGTGGTAGGCTTCACGCTCAAGGCCGAGAGCACCAGGTCGTCATTTTCTTCGAGGACGGTCTTGCCATTGGGGACGATTTTTTCTTTGCCCCGGCACAGGAGTACCGCTAGGGTTTCCGGCGGCAGAGTGATTTCCTTCAGCGCCTTTCCGCACCAGGGATGGTGAGATGGCACGGTGAATTGGATGAATTGCACCGGCGCTTCTTCGGTGTAGTCGTTGAAGGATTTCATGACGTCGTCGGAGTTATCGATCATGTCCAGCTTCTTGGCTGCCAAGGGGAGCAGTGCGCCTTGGAAGAGGATGGAGAGGAGGACGATGAAGAAGGTGACGTGGAAGACAATGGCGTCCACCGGCGACTGGGTGTAGGCCACGATGGCAAATACGATGGCCGACGCGCCGCGAAGACCGGCGAAGGAGGTAAGCGCCATGACGGACTTAGGAGTCTTGAAGGGTATCATGATGCCAAAGACCGTAATTGGGCGAGCGACGAAGGTCATGAAGAGGGCGATGAGGAAGGCCGGCCAAGCCACATCGGGGAGCTTCGACGGTGTGGAGAGAAGGCCCAAGAGGAAGAAGATCATCATCTGCATCAGGTTTGTAGCGCCGTCGAAGAAGTGAACGATATTTTTCTTGCCCTTGAATTGGCTATTTCCCAAAATGATGCCGGTGATGTAGGTGGAGAGATAGCCGTTGCCATCCAGCATGGACGGGGCAGCGTAGGAAAAAATCGCAATGGCCGTGAGGAAGACCATGTCGAAGCCGCCGGAGAGGTAGGCCGTCTTCTTGAGAGCCTTCTTCGCCAGGGCTGCGATAGCGAAGCCGAAGAAGAGGCCGAAGAAAATCTGGCAGAAGAGAAGCTGCAGCGTGGAGAATACATCAGCCGACCCTTTCATAAGGGACATGCAGATGATGGCCATCATGTAGGCGGTGGGATCGTTACTACCGCTTTCCACTTCGAGAAGGGACGCGGTGCTGTACTTCAGATTCAGCCGCTTGGAACGGAGGATGGAGAAGACCGACGCTGCATCGGTGGAAGCAATGACGGAGCCCAGAAGGAAACTCAAAAGCCACTCCACGCCCAGGACGAAGTGGACGAAAAGCCCGGTCAAGACCGCCGTACTCACGACCCCGAGGCTCGAGAGCAGGATGGCCGGCGCCACGATGGGCTTCGCCATTTTCCAATTCGTACCAAAGCCGCCGTAAAACATGATGAATATCAAAGCGGTGGAGCAAATCTGCTCAGAGAAATCATAATTTTCAAAATAAATTTGCACCACGCCGTCTGAGCCGAAGAACATGCCCAGTAGGATAAAGGCTAAAAGTACAGGGATGCCCAATTTATCAGAAACGCGGTTCAAGAGAACGCATAGGAAAATGACAAGGGCAGTCAGTAGGAGAAATGAAATCATCGCTGGCCTCCTTTGGGAAAACATAGAATCGAATATATTTTTTATTGTATAGGAAATAGTGGGGGAAAACAATAAGGGAAAATAGGGGATAAGGGACAAGGGATAAGGGATAAGGAACAAGGGGCAAGGGGCAAGGGGCAAGGGACAAGGGACAAGGGATAAGCCTGCTTTCCGCTGATACAAATATGGCGATGCAGTTAGAAGCTCCACTATTAGGGGAGCGGTAAATGCGCCATATCCCTTATCCCTTGTCCCTTATCCCCTTTTTTCTGCTATAATACGAAAAGAAACTATTTCCATAGAAAAACAGGGGAGGAAATATCATGAAAGCTGATTGTGCTCATTGTCCGCA
>CAVKMC010000168.1:0-4763 GCA_963657285.1 Agathobacter sp. | reverse complement strand
GAGATCATCGAGCTGCTGCTTCAGCTCCTGCTCCAAAAGCATTTCTTTCTTTATATGAGAAAGATACAGCTCACCCACGTGAGTGAGGGTCAAGGGCCGCTGGCCGCGATTGAAAATGGCGGCGCCGATTTCCTTTTCCACTTTCTTGATGGCGATGGACAGCGCCGGCTGGGTGATGAAGAGCGCCTCGGCGGCCTTGGAAAAACTTCCGTGGAGGCAGACCTGATAGATGTACGTCTTTTCCAATTCCATGATATAAATCTCCTTTATGGAACCATTAATCCTATAAAATTGATTATAGGTCCTTTCGGGGGTATAGTAAAGGCGTTGAAAAAAGGCAAGGGATGAGGGATAAGGCTCCGTGTACCTGCTTCGTCATAGCTAGGAGCTTTCAGCTTGGAGCTTGGAGCTCGGCTGGAGTCAGTAGGTATGCCATACGGTAGCGACATAGGAAGTTGCGTTGCATACCCGCTTCGCGAGTTTACTGACAGGCATGCCAACTGACACCAATAGAGCTCCAAGCTCCAAGCTCATAGCTCCTAGCTATGGGAAAGCAGGTAAAAGTGCCATATCCCTTATCCCTAAGGAAGAAAGGACGTGTTTCCATGAGTTACGACATGTACCAGGTGTCCACGCTGCAGGCGTTGGCGAAGGGATATTTCTATGGGGTGTCTACGATCGAAGAGCTTCTTGCCCACGGTGATACGGGGCTTGGCACCTTCGAAGGGCTTGACGGCGAGATGATTACCTTGGACGGCCGGTGCTATCGAGCAGATGACCAGGGCGCGGTGAATGAGGTTTCCAAGGAAACGAAGACGCCTTTCGCAGCGTTGGGATTTCTGAAAAAGGACAGCGCATTTTCTTTGGATTCCGTCTCCATGCCGGAGGTGCTGGCGCGGCTCCATGAGGAAGTCACGAAGCTTGGGGGAAATCAGATTTTCCTCGCCCGCATTGATGGCGACTTTGAAGAGGTCTATGCCCGTTCGGAAATCGGCGTGCAGCCGCCCTATGACACATTGGCCAACGTGCTGAAGACGAACCAAAAGGAATTCCACTTCGGCCATGTGAAGGGGAGCCTGGTGTGCCTCTATTTCCCAAGCTACATGGACCATCTGAATCTGGCAGATTGGCACATCCATTTTATTTCAGAAGATAAGAAGCTAGGCGGCCACGTCTTCGCCTTCTCCATGAAGGAGGGCCGGGTCACCTTGGGCGCTTGCAATGGCTTCCGCCTCACCATTCCGCAGGATGAAAATTTCCAAAAGTTAGATTTAAAAGATATTTCCAAGAAAGAAATCGAAAGTGTAGAAAAAGCAGGAGAGTAGAAATGAAACAGATACTGGCAATCGTGGCGCACAATCGTCCGGGTGTGCTTGTGAAGATCATCGGACTGATTTCTCGGAGAGGCTACAACATCGACAGCCTCACCAGTGGCAGCGCGCAGAAGAAGGGCTACGCCCGCCTCACCATCACCGTGGATGCTGACGAACCGACGATGCAGCAGATTTGCAAGCAGGTGGCAAAGATTAGTGAAGTGGAGCGCATCAAGGTGCTGCACAAGGAAACCAGTGCTCTTCGCGGAATGCTTCTGGTGAAGGTCCGCGTAGGGGATAAGCAGATGGAGCTCTTGCAGCTGGCCCAGGCCTTCCGTTCTCACGCCATCGACGTGACCGGCAACAGCATGACCTTCGTCAATACAGGCAGCGAGGAAAAGCTCTGCGCTTTCGTAAATGTGCTGCGTCGGTATGGCGTTGTGGAAATGGTACAGACCGGCATCGTAGCCCTGGAACGTGGGGACGATGCATTGGAAATCGGAGAATCTCGTTACGAATGGCCCGATGAGGCAGTAAAGGAGGGTGAATAATATGAAGCTGACAGGTGCACAGATCATGGTGAAATGCCTGGAAGATGAAGGCGTTTCTACAATTTTTGGTTACCCCGGCGGAGCGATCCTCCCCTTCTATGATGCGCTGCGCGATTCCGATAAGGTTCGCCACGTGCTGACGGCTCACGAACAGGGCGCAGCCCATGCGGCTGACGGCTTTGCTCGCGCCAGCGGCGGCGTGGGCGTGTGCTGCGCCACCTCCGGCCCAGGGGCTACGAACCTGGTGACCGGCCTGGCCAATGCGTTCCTTGACTCCATCCCTGTGGTGGCTATCACCGGACAGGTAAAGAGCAGCCTCATCGGTCACGACGCATTCCAGGAGGTGGACATCACCGGCATCACCACACCGGTAACGAAACAGAATTTCCTGGTCAATAAACCGGAAGAGCTGGAGCAGACCATGCGCCTGGCTTTCCAGATCGCCAAGAGCGGCCGCCCCGGCCCGGTCTTGGTGGACGTAGCCAATGACGTGCAGACCACTTTGATCGAATACAAACCGACCAAGCTCGCTGCTCTCTCCAATCCGCTCCCGGATAAGAAATTGGTGGACGCAGCCATCGAAGCGCTGAACCACGCCAAGCGTCCCCTGATGCTGGTGGGCGGCGGCGTTGCGATTTCCGGCGCTGAATATGAAGCCGTCCATGTCTGCGAAAAGATGGGCATGCCTGTAGCCAGCACCCTGATGGGCATCGGCTGCATCAGCGCCTATAGAGAACAGTTCCTCGGCATGAGCGGCCTCCACGGTCACGAGCGGGCGAACCGCGCCATCGCGGACGCCGATGTGATCCTGGCCCTGGGCACCCGTTTCAATGACCGCGTCACCGGCGACCGCGCGAAGTACAGCGCCCACAAGACCATCATCCACGTGGACATCGATCCGGCGGAATTGAATAAAAACATCGACAGCACCATCGATATTTCCGGCGACATGCAGACCATCCTGAACATGATCGACAAAGCCGTGAAGCCATCCGACCTCTCCGCTTGGTGGGAGGAAATCAAAGGCTGGCCGAGCATGGATGAGGACTTTGGAAATAATAGCGCTCCTCACTTCATCCAGGCGCTGAATCCGATCCTCAAAGGCAAGGACTACCTCATCGCCACCGACGTGGGCCAGCACCAGATGTTTGCGGCTCAGCATCTTAAAATCGAGTACGCCCGCCAGCTTATCACCAGCGGCGGCCTGGGCACCATGGGCTTCGGACTTCCGGCGGCTATGGGCGCGAAATTCGCTCGACCAAATACCAAGGTCCTCTGCATCAGCGGCGACGGCGGATTCAAAATGACCGGCAGCGAACTCTTCACCCTGGCCAGCAACGATGTGCCGGTGGTGGTCATCGTATTCAACAACAGCGGCCTCGGCATGATCCGCCAGCTGCAGCTCACCAGCTACAAGAAGCGCTTCATGGCCTGCGAATGCCCCGGCTATGTGGACTTCGTGAAATACGCCGAATCCTTTGGCCTTGCCGGCGAGCACGTCTCCACGCCGGAAGAACTGGCCGAAGCGGTGAAGAAGGGCCTTGCCATGGATCACACCTACCTCATCGAAGTGGCCATCGACCCCAAGGACATGGTGGTCCCCATGGTGGCACCGGGCAAAGGCGTCAATGAATTCGTAGAAGGACTTGGCGAAGATAGATAATTTTTTTGAAATACAAAAAGCTCGAGCATAGGCTCGGGCTTTTTGCGTGTTTCCCGCTGCCTGACCTCCTTCCTCTGGAAGGAGGGGGACCGCGAAGCGGTGGAGGTTGGCTGGGGCGCGTTTGCCTGCCTCGTCATAGCTTGGAGCCAGGAGCTAGGAGCTTGGAGCTCGGCTGGTGTCAGTAGGCAAGCCATGCGTTAGAGTTTCGAGCTATGATAACTCCGTCAAGCGCGTCTTGCTTTACGAATCTACTGCTAAGCATGCCTACTGACGCCAAAGAAGCTCCAAGCTCCTAGCTGAAAGCTCCTAGCTATGGCGAAGCAGGTACGCGCGTCCATATCCCCTATCCCATATCCCTTGTCCCTTTCCTCCCATCCTGTTACAATAGATCCATGTGAAGTGTAAGAATGAAAGGAGACTCATATGGAACACCATGAATTTTTACCGCAGATGGTCTGCGCCAGAAAAATTGATTTCGACTTAGAAGACGGCAAGATCCACAATCTCGTTTTCCAGGGCGGCTGCCCGGGGAACCTGGCCGCCATCGCTCGCCTCTTGGAAGGTAAGGACGCGAAGGAAGCTGCAGACATCCTCCTCGGCAACACCTGCCGCGGCAAGGACACCTCCTGCGCCGACCAGCTGGCCCACGCGCTGCTCAAGGCGATTGGCGAGTAAGGATAAAGCGCACTTATCTGCACCGTCATAGCTAGGAGCCAGGAGCTAGGAGCTAGGAGCTCTGATAGCGACAGTAGGTATGCTATGCGGTAGAGACAGCGAGCCTCACAACATCCGCGCAGCGGCTTCATGAATTTACCGACAAGCATGCCTACTGGCGCCAAAGAAGCTCCAAGCTCCAAGCTGATAGCTCCTAGCTATGAAGAAGCAGGTAAACGCGCCATATCCCATATCCCTTGTCCCTTATCCCTTTTTCTAAACAAACTCCCATTTGCATTTCTCCTTCCCATGTGCTACAGTATGTCCATATCCAAAAAGACAGTGACAGGAAATAGTAGAGGATTTGTTTCTTATAGAGAGCCATTGGATGGTGAAAAATGGCAGGAGCGTTTCTCGAACTCGTCCTTGAGTCGCAGGCTGAAATTAGGGAAACACTGATTAAATCGAAGAGTCAGAAATCATACGAATTTTTATGCAATACTTCGTCAAAGCAATCCTCAAATAGCTCACTATTCTCGGATTACTTTTCCTCGTCTTGCATAAAAATTCTAGAATGATTTC
>CAVKMC010000167.1:0-4782 GCA_963657285.1 Agathobacter sp. | reverse complement strand
GATCACTCAAGTCTACAACGCTGAGCATGCCTACCGGACTCTAGCCGGGCTCCTAGCTCCCAGCTCCAGGCTCCTAGCTACGACGAAGCAGGTACACGGATCGCTCAAGTCTCCACCGCCAAGCATGCCTACCGGACTCTAGCCGGGCTCCTAGCCCCCAGCTCCTGGCTCCTAGCTACGACGAAGCAGGTACACGGATCACCCAAGTCTCCGCCGCCGAGCATGCCTACTGGACTCTAGCTGGGCTCCTAGCTCCCAGCTCCAGGCTCCTAGCTATGACGATGCAGTCAAACGCGCCCCGACCACCGACCACTATTTCCCCCACAAAAAAAGCCGGCTTTCGCCGGCTTTTTGTATTGCCATATTACGCGCGGAGGGTGATTTCTGCTTCGCCAAGTGCTTTGACGATCTTTTCGATCCACTGGTCCACTTCAGCGTCCGTCAGGGTGCGGTCGCTGGCGCGGAAGGCCAGGTTGTAGGCCATGCTCTTGTAGCCTTCCTGTACCTGTTCGCCCTGGTAGAGGTCGAAGAGGCGGAGAGTTTCTAAGTGCTTGCCTGCTGCTTTTTCGATGATTTCTTCTACATCTTTATCCGTATATTTCACCGGCACCTGCATGGAGAGGTCGCGTTCGGAAGCCGGGAATTTCGGGATCTTCTTGTAGTCGATGGTGGCATCGATGAATGGCATCAGTTCCGGTACATGGATGAGGAAGCCATAGACATCCTTCTTGATGCCCCATTTGTCGAGGACTGCCGGGTGGAGCTCGCCGAAGGACATGATGATCTGTCCGTCCTTCACGAAATCAGCGGAGATGCCCGGGTGGAAGACCGGATAAGAGGAGCGCTGGATGTCATAGCCGCGCACGCCCAAAGCTGCGAGGACATTTTCCATGATGGCTTTCACATCATAGAAATCGTACTTGCGGCCGCTATTGGGGTAGCCTGCTTCTTCAGGGCTTCCGCAGAGGAGGCCGCTTACCAGGTCATATTCATAGGGCAGCTCGGTCAGGGGCAGCGCCTTCGGCTGGTATACGTGGCCGTATTCGAAGATAGCGACCTGGTCATTTCTCTGGGACAGGTTGTAGGACAGGGTATGCATGAGGCCCGGGAAAAGGCTGGTGCGCATATCCGGATATTCTTCAGAAATCGGATTCAGGATCGGGATGGCTTCATACACCGGATCACCTGCCGGGAAATTCAGTTTCGCCAGATCCTTCTTATCCATGAAGCTGTAGTTTTCTACCTGGGAGAGGCCGGATGCGATGAGGGCATCGGTCATGCGGAAAAGAGCGTCCTGCTCTTTGGACATGGTGCCTTTGGCGATGGAGCTCCAAGGGGTGGTGATCGGGATATTGGAGTAGCCGTATACGCGAGCCACTTCTTCAGCCAGGTCCGGCATGCCGTCCAGGTCGAGGCGGAAGTCCGGCACGGTGACCTTGAGAGCGCCGTCAGTTTCTTCGATCTGGAAATACAGATGGGTCAGGATGTCCAGCATTTCTTCTTTGGAGAGGTCGATGCCGATGTAGTCATTGATTTCCTTCACAGAGGTTTCGATGACCTGTGGCTCAGCCTTTACCGGGTATTCGTCGAGCATGCCCGGAGCCGCGGTGGCAGCGCCCTGTTCCACCAGGAGCTGGCAGATGCGGTTGATGGCCATTTCGCTTCTTGCCGGGTTGATGCCCTTTTCGTAGCGGCCGGAGGCTTCGGAGCGAAGGCCCAGACGGCGGGAGGTTCTTCTGATGGATGCGCTATCAAAGACGGCGGCTTCCAGGAAGACAGCCTTTGTATTTTTGGTGACTTCGGAGTCGAAGCCGCCCATGACGCCGGCGATGCAGGATGCCACATCGTCGCCGTCAGCGATGACGAGGTCAGAAGGATTCAGCTGGCGGTCCTGGCCGTCCAGTGTCTTGATGACTTCTCCTTCCTTCGCATGACGGCAGGTCAGCACGTGACCGGCTACCTTGTCATAGTCGTAGGTGTGGAGCGGCTGGCCGATTTCCAGCATTACATAGTTCGCAGCGTCGACTACGTTATTGATAGGACGGATGCCATTGCTTCTGAGTCTATTTTCGATCCATTCCGGAGAACGGCCGATTTTCACATTTTCCAAGAGGCGGCCGCAAAAACGCTTGCAGAAGGCCGGCTCTGCGATGTGCACTTCCCCGCGTCCTTCGATAGGATCGCCTGCGGTAGCCACTTCGATTTCCGGCAGCTTCACTTCTCTCTTGAAGATGGCTCCCACTTCGAGAGCCATGCCGATCATGGAGAAGCAATCTGCGCGGTTCGCAGTGAGTTCCATTTCATAGACCACATCGTCCAGGTCGTAGAGGGTATGGAAATCTACGCCAATCGGTGTGTCCTCGGGAAGGATCAGGATGCCTTCCTTGTTCAGGCTCGGGAAGAGATTGTCATCCATGCCCAGCTCGCCCATGGAGCACATCATGCCATTGGAAACCACGCCGCGAAGCTTGCCGGCTTTGATCTTGGTATCACCGAATTTAAGGCCGTTTGGTTCCTTCGCATCGTGCTTGGCCGGTACGTGGGCGCCGTCCAGAGCGACGGGGACAATCTGACCTACTGCCACATTGGAAGCGCCGGTGACGATCTGCACCGCCTCACCTTTGCCGCAGTCCAGCTGGCAAACCACCAGGTGGTCTGCGTCAGGATGCTTTTCTACGGACAGAATTTTCCCGGTCACTACGCCGGAAATGCCCTTGCCCGGATAAATGACATGCTCTACCGGAATCCCATCGACAGTGAGGGTTTCCGCCATTTCTTCCGGATCCAGGCCCTGAATATCGACTAAAGTGCTGAGCCATTTCAAAGATACGTTCATCTATGTTATCCCCCTTCTTAGAACTGTTTCAAGAATCTGACATCGTTTTCGTAGAAATTGCGCAGATCGTCAATTCCGTAAAGAAGCATGGCGATACGTTCGATACCCATGCCGAAAGCGAAGCCGCTCACTTCATTCGGATCGTAGCCATTCAGGCGCAGCACTTCCGGATGGACCATGCCGCAGCCCAGGATTTCCAGCCAGTCCGGGTCGCCGCCCTCTTCGTGGGTTCTGGCAGCGAAGGAAATATCGACCTCTGCCGACGGTTCGGTGAATGGGAAATAGCTGGCGCGGAAACGGATCTTGGTATCAGCGCCGAAAAGGTCCTTCAGGAAGATTTCCAGAGTGCCCTTGAGGTCAGCGAATTTGATGCCCTTATCGACCACCAGGCCTTCGACCTGATGGAATACCGGGGAATGGGTGGCATCGTTATCCCAGCGGAACACCTTGCCCGGCGCGATCATGCGGATCGGGGAATTCGGTTCGTGCTTTCTGAGCGTTCTCGCCTGTACCGGGGATGTATGGGTGCGGAGAAGGATTTCCGGAGTGATGTAGAAAGAGTCCTGCATATCGCGGGCCGGATGATCCTTCGGCAGATTCAGACATTCGAAATTGTAGTAATCCTGCTCGATTTCCGGGCCTTCCTCTACAGAGTAGCCCATGCGCATGAAGGTCTTCATGATTTCACGGAGCGCCTTATCCAAGGGGTGGATGTGTCCTTCCTTCTGGTGACGAGCCGGCAGCGTGATATCCACCGTCTCGCTCTGAATGCGGGCTTCCAGTCTCTTCGCCTTCAGCTCTTCCATCTTCGCTGCGATGGCTGCTTCTACGTCTTCTCTGACCTTATTCGCCAGGGCGCCAATCACCGGACGCTGCTCAGCAGAAAGATCCTTCATGCTGCGGAGAATCGCGGTGAGCTTGCCCTTCTTCCCCAGGAAGAAAACCTTCGTATCCTGCAGGGATTTTTCATCCAGCGCTTCCTTCACCTTTGCGGCAGCCTGGGCTTCCAGCGCATTCAAATCCTTTTCCATGAAGGAAACCACCTGGCCTCTGATTTTCTCAGCCACCTCTTCAAACTTCGGCTTTTCTTCGGCGGTGAGCTTCTTCACATCGCCCAAAAGGCCTACCAGCTTATCCTTCACAGCGGCGCAAGCCTCCTCCTGGGTTTCCTTGTCCTGACAAGCCTTGAGCAAATCCAGCGCTTTCGCCTTCAGTTCGTCCAACTTACTTTCCATCGACTATACCTCCTCTATAAGATGCAGATCGTGAGGAAATATCCCCAGCCTGCTGCGAGTACGGGAAAAATGAAATAAAAAAAGACCTCCCCCTGAAAGGGGCGAAGTCTTCTAATCCGCGGTACCACCCTAATTTGTACTCGAAAGCTCTAACGCAGCTCCTGCGTCCGACCTACTCCGTTCAGCCGGAAGCTCAGAAGTGAAATAAGCTCCATCCCACCCGCCGACCTTCCACCTCCCGCCGGCTCTCTATAGAGTATCGCAAAGCTCTGTCTTCCTCATCGCTCTAATGTATAGAACCATTCTAACACAGTTGGGGGAATTGTCAAGGAAATTAGTGGGGATAAGGGATATGGGATAAGGGATATGGTGCATTTACCTGCTTCGCCATAGCTAGGAGCTGGGAGCTTGGAGCTTGTAAGCTCGCCACTTAAGCCCAAAAAGCTATGAGATTATCCAGTGATTAGACATCGGACAGCCTCATAGCTGCTTCGTAAATAATGTGAATCATGCTAAGTGACACCAGTGGAGCTCCAAGCTCCAAGCTCCCAGCTCCTAGCTATGGCGAAGCAGGTAAGCAGGCCATAAAACCTCGACCGCCACTCTATCCCACGTAGAAATGACACTGATTTCTTCCGTGTTCCTTACTGAAGTAGAGCGCCTTATCGGCATCGGTGAAGAGGCTTTCGCCCGGATTTTCGCGATCCATGA
>CAVKMC010000166.1:0-4805 GCA_963657285.1 Agathobacter sp. | reverse complement strand
GTTCTACTAACCACTGCGCGCGTACCTGCATAGGCATAGCTA
Source organism: Agathobacter sp. (assembly GCA_963657285.1). Classification (GTDB taxonomy): domain Bacteria; phylum Bacillota; class Negativicutes; order Veillonellales; family Dialisteraceae; genus Dialister. The sequence continues at coordinate 4,763 of CAVKMC010000166.1, read as the reverse complement.
GGAGCTTGGAGCTAGGAGCTTGGAGCTTCTTTGGCGTCAGCAGGCATACTTGACGGCGGTACCCTAAGCACACGCATGCTTTATGCCGCCATCGCTTAGCACGCCTACTGGCTCTAGCCGAGCTCCAGGCTCCGAGCTCCTCGCTCCTAGCTATGGAGAAGCAGTCAAACGCGCACTGATCACTAAACCAATAGCGTTATTCTCACAAAATTATTTATCCTCATAATACATCGTCGCAAAGGTGATGCCCACGGCAGCGCCGGCTACGGCTCCGGCTGCGGCGCCTACCCAGCCGCCGAGGGCTGCGCCGATGACGATGCCGCCCACCATGCAGCCCACGGCGATGGTGGTGGCGATGATTTCCTTCTTCCACTTATTGAAGAAGCCGGAAATGCTCCAGCCGCCGACCACGCTATCCATCACTTCGTCGGGGAGCGCGGCTTTGGATTCTTTGAAATAATCCACTGTCTTATTCCAAAGCACTTTGAAATCTTCCAGCTTCACTTCGATGTACGCTTTGGCGACTTCGTACATATCCTCCACGGTCTGGGCCGCGTCCATGAGCTTCTTGACCGCCGGATTTTCTTCCATCATTTCCTGCAGCCGAGCCACCGCCTCGCCGGCGCCCTTGGCGCTCATGACCTTGGCTACGTCTACATTTTCTACGGTGATTGATTCGGACATTGGCATCGCTCCTTTGCTTAAATCATTTAGTGACTTTGGATTTTTGAGGGATAAGGGATATGACCCGCGTACCTGCTTCTTCATAGCTAGGAGCTTGGAGCTTGGAGCCTGGAGCTCGACTAGCGGCACTTAGTATTTAACTGCGCTTCGCTTAGGCGGGCAAGGTGGCTCGCGCCTTTAAGGCTTAGTATGCCTACTGACGCCAATGAAGCTCCAAGCTCCAAGCTCAAAGCTCAAAGCTATGAGGAAGCAGGCAAACGCGCCTCCTTATCCCTTGAACCTTTTACCCTTCGCTTCTATCCCTATTATACTCATAGGCAATAACGCCGCCGACGCCTATCATGGCGCCTGTGAGGCCGAAGACCACGGCGCCCGCCGCGCCGCCGGTCAAAGCGCCCAAGGCGATGCCGCCGGCGATGCAGCCCACGATGATGGAGGTGCGGATGATCTGGTGCTTGTACTTATTCCAGAAATCGCTCCAGCCGCCGCCGGCTACGCCGTCTAACATTTCATCGGGAAGCGTTGCCTTCGGTTCTCTGAAATAATCCACCGTCTTTTGGAAAACGATTTTGAAATCTTTCCATTTCATTTCCACATAGTCCTTGAAGACTAGGTAAGCGTCCTCCATGGTCTGCGCCGCTTCGAGAAGCTTTTTAGAAACAGGATTCGCATCAATGAGCTCCTCCACCTTCGCCAAAGCCTCCGCCGCGCCGTCAGCGCTCATGACCTTGGCGATGTCCACGTTCTCTGCTGTAATTGTATTTGGCATATATTTTTTCTCCTTCACTTTAATAGTTTCAGTGGTCGGTAGTCGGTGGTCGGACCGCGAGCATCGACTCTCTCGCTCTGCTTTTATTTCTTATACGCAAAAAGAACCCTGGCATTACAAAATCAGAAAAATAAAAAGCGTTTGCCTGCTGCCTCACATCCGTTAACCGTTCACCGTATAACCGGTAACCGATCCATTTCCCGCTATTGGAAAAGAGATCGGTGAACGGTTATACGGTAAACGGTTAACGGACATGGGCAAGCAGCCAAACGCGCCCTCAATTTCTCTATTTCATTCCTTCACGTAAGGCACGATGGCGCTGCCGTGGGGAATGATATTGATGCTGTAGTCGGTCTTGCCTTCACGCGCCAGCTGCGCCTTGGCCAGTTCCCAGGCTTCTTCCACAGTGGCCACAGGGATCTGATGAGTCCGTTCCTTCAAGACTTCGAAGTTCTCCGGCTTGGTGACGATGTAGACCGTGTGGGTCATGGCAGTGGTCAGATTTTCAAAGGCCACGAAGAAGGGGATGGTGAAGCAGTCGCGAAGACCCTTTTCCATTTCCACCAGGTTCGGATACTTGAAGCTATCCAAGTACGCCGCCGGTTCCTTGATGTCCTCGGCTTCGATCATGGTGATGATGATGCCGCCCTTTTTCGTTGCGATTTCCGCGGTGGTGTAGCACTTGGTGCCCTGGTACAGGTTCGTGTCCTTCGGGTAGCCGCCGGCGGAAACGATGGTGACGTCGGCCTCCTGCTTCATGGGCACCTTCTGGAGGCGATAGGTTTCCTTCGTGCCTTCGAGCCAAGCTTCGTAGGGATCGCCGCCGACCATGGAGGAAATACGACCTTCCTCATTGATGATGGAGTGGACAAGGAAGCAGGGCTTCACCATGTCGCAGGCTTCCTGCATGTCGCTGGAAACCGGATTCCCTTCAATTTTGAGAAGCTTCGCATCGGGGTTGATGCCGCTGCCCAAGGACGCGCCGAGGGCGTGACAATGGTTCTGCTGCACGGTCTCAAAGGAAGCAACGCCCGGAAGAATCAGCTTTCTGCCGCCGCCGAAGCCTGCCATGTCGTGGGTGGACACCGCGTTGATCAGGATCACCTTGTCCGCTTCCGCCACGCGGGTGTCGATCCACACGTCCGTGCCCAGCGTGGTCTTGCCCATGAATGTGTGCATGGACTTGTCGGTGGAAACGTGCTGGTACATCTTCACGCGGCGAGCCACCTCCTCGCCGACGCAGGTCACATTTTCCTCGTCCGTGTGCGGGCGGTGGGTGCCCTGGGCGAAGACGATGTAAATATCCTCATCCGGCACGCCGGCGAGGTTCAGTTCATTGATCACGTGCACCGTGAATTCGGAAGCCCGATTCCAAGCGCGGGTGATGTCCGCCACCACCAGGCACACCTTGTCGCCTGCCTTCACCACCTTCTGCAAAGGTTTCGCGCCGATGGGATACCGCATGCAGTCCAGCGTCGCCTTCTTCACATCGCAAGCCGGCGTCGGCACGCCCTCGAGCACATCAGAAATATGTTCCTCCGGCAAAGTGACCGTCTGGAACCCGCGGCCATAAGCCAGTTTAAATTCTTTCAAAGCCATAAAAAAGTCCTCCCTTACAATGGTTCTACTATTATACTACATTGGGAAGGAAATGGGGATTAAAAAAGTAGTCGGTGGTCAGTAGTCAGTGGTCAGTAGTCAGTGGTCAGTGATCAGTGATCAGTACGCGCGTACCTGCTTCTTCATAGCTAGGAGCTAGGAGCTTGGAGCTTGGAGCTCCGTTAGAGTCCAGTAGGCATGCTTGACGGAAACGCAATGTCTTTGCCTGCTGTCTCCGGAAAATCTATAAGCCCCAGCTTCTGAATGTGTCGATACAGAAAAGCGCATGTTCTCAGGCTTCACCGCCCAGCATGCCTACTGACGCCAGTCGAGCTCCAAGCTCCCAGCTCAAAGCTCCTAGCTATGAGGAGGCAGGTACGCACGCCTTATTTCCTATTTCCTAACTTCAGCAGTGCTCCCGCTGCCTGCAGCGCGAAGAGGAAGGCGATGAAGTAGAAGATCGCCACGAGGCCTGCGTGCCCTCCGATGAAGCCTAAGAACGCCGGGCCCAGGAGGACGCCGGTGTAGCCCATGGAGTTGAAGGCGGTCACCGCGGTGTCGAGAGGCATGTCCTTCTGCTTAGCCAGGAGCGAGCAAAGGGCAGGGACGATGTTTGCCGCGCCGATGCCGATCATGGCGAAGAAGACAAGGGCGAGAGTCATATTTCCTGCAAAGTCCACACCCAGGAAACCGATGGCCGCGATGATGGCGCCGAAGAGAATCCCATTTCTTTCCCCGATAGCCCCGATGAGCCGGTCGCCCAGGAGGCGGAGCACCAGCATGGCCGCCGAGAAGACCGCGAAGCCCAGGCTGGCCTCCGAGAAGGCGGCGCCCTTCTCTGTGGTCAGGATGACGCCGGACCAATCCATCACCGCCCCTTCGGCCAGATAGGAAATAAAGGCCATCACGCCCAGGAGCAGCACTATGCCCTTGGGCACCGCGAAGAGAGCGTGCTTCTCCGGTTCGCCGTGGAAAGGCAAAAGGTGCGGGAAGAAAATCAGCACCAGGAGAATCAGGAGCCCGTCATGGAGCCAGGCGATGTAGGTGAGCGGCAGGCCCAGGTAGGCGAGGAGTGAGAAGAGCGCGGCACCGGCCAGGTTGCCGATGCTGTAGCAGGCATTGGTGACCGACATGATGCGGTTCCCCGACTCCCGCTCCAGCACCATGGCGTTGAGATTCATGGACACGTCGGTGATGCCAAAGCCCGCGCCGAAAACGAAAAGCGCCACGCCGTAGCACCACATGTTTGGCAGGATGGGAAGGACGGCCAGGATCCCGATGAGGAGCGCCGCCGAGAGACGGAGCGCCCCGCGGCAGCCGAAGTGCTTGATGAAAATCCCATTGAAGGGCATGATGAGAAACGCCGCGAAGCCCAAGCACAGAAGCACCAGCCCCAGCACGTCCGGCGCCAGCTGCAGCTTTTCCTTCACGTAAGGAATCATAGGCGCCCAGCTGGCGATGGCGAAGCCACTCATGAAATAAGCGCCCCGCACCGCCCAAAGCGCCTTCCCCCAGTCGGGAATTAATGGACTTGTCATACTTTTTCTCCTTTTCTATGCAATCGTAATAAAACGCTTTCAGGTTAGTAGTCGATGGTCGGTAGTCGGGGCGCGCGTACCTGTCACCTCATAGCTAGGAGCTTGGAGCCAGGAGCTTGGAGCTCTGATAGAGTCACCTGGCATTTAGCTACGTGGGGATAAAGAGAGCGAAG
>CAVKMC010000165.1:0-4818 GCA_963657285.1 Agathobacter sp. | reverse complement strand
GTACCGCTCTAAAATCGCCTGTGAGGCGCTGGCGCTATGTGCTGCGATAAGTTTATCAAAGACATACCGCGGGCGCCTGTAGCGGGTGAATAAAGCGATTTTTGATGAATTGATGATATTTTACGATAAGAAAGGGGCTGGGCAATATGGCAAGAGGAAAGAGTGTCGCCAAAAGAAAACGACTGGCGGCGGGCGTTCGACTGGCAAGTAATGGCCGATACGAAAAACGCTTTACCGTGGACGGCGTGCGCTATTCTGTTTATGGTAAGACTCCGAAAGAGGTAATAGAAAAGGAAACCGAAAAACGGCTACAACTGAAAGATAGTGGATACGTAAAAAATACGGCCGTTACACTGGCGAAATACTTCGACGAATGGATAGAGCATAAGACGGCAAGCGTTAAAGGATCTACGGCGTTTTACTATCGTAGTCGGTTTAATAATCATATCCGGCGGCCGTTGGGGCGGTTCAAGGTATCAGCGATAGAGCGGCGGCAGCTAGTGGCCGCGTTTGCTGATATTGCCAGCAAAACAAGCATATACATGGCGAATGCATGCCGGGCGCTGCTGATACAGGTGTTTCAAGCGGCGTGCTATGACGGCATTATCAGTACCAACATAGCTAAAACCATTCCGGCAATGAAAGCGGCCAGCGATACGCCACCAGCACGCGAAACAATACACCGTGCATTGACTACGGATGAAATCGCGCGATTCATGGAAGCGACCGCCAATAGCCACTACTTTCATGCGTTCCGCTTTATGCTTGCTACTGGCGTACGGGCGGGCGAATGCGCGGGGCTGAAATGGGGCGATATTGATTATAAAAAAGGCGTGATCCATATCCGGCGAACGGTAACACGAGACAAGGGCGGCCGCGTTGTGCTAGGAAGTACAACAAAAACCAAAAAGAGCCGCCGCGATATTCCCATTAACAAGGAAATATCGGAAATACTGGCGGCGCAACGGGCGCAAGACACGGCGTTTTTCTCTAATCCGTTTGATATGGATGCGCTGATATTTCCTAATGGGGATAACGGGGTAACGCATGCTACGATTCTATCTAACTGCATACGGCAAATGATAGATGCGTATAATGACAAGGTAGAGGATGGGGCGCGGCTGGAATTGTTCACGGTTCACGCGTTCCGTGATACGTTCGCCAGTAAAGCAGCAGCGGCGGGCGTTCCTCTGAATGTCTTAAAAGAGCTTTTAGGGCATAGCTCATATGCTATGACGGCGGATTTATACGGCCATATCTATGACGAACAAAAACGGGATGCAATGGCAGGGTTAAAGATTGGTATTTGCTAGGAAGACGGCGCAATGATAGAGCGGCGGGCTAAATGAATGAATAAAGGAAAATACATACAGTCAAGGAAGAGTGTGGCCACGTCTATGGCTGATGATTGACGAATAACAAAAGCGCCTATAGGGTATACCCCCTACGGGCGCTTTTCTGCGAGCACTTCCACACGCGGGGACGTGCCTTTTTACTATCTTTTTTACCCCTTTTTTTACCCCAAAAAATACCCCAAACGCCCCCTAAAATATGCGGATAAAGGGAAAACACATAAGATCTTGGCGGGCGGGGATTATACTAATTTTCTTCGATACTATCGAGAAAAAACGGATGCCGGCGGCAATCAGCGGACGAGCACGGCGCAACGCAAAAATAACTGTATTATACAATAATGAAGGGGGAGAGGCTAGAGGTTTAGTGGTCAGTAGTCGAAGCAGGTACGCGAGGCCAACCTCCACCGCTTCGCGGTCCCCCTCCTTCCAGAGGAAGGAGGTTAGATAGTGGAAAGCGCGTACTGACCACCGACCACCGACTACCGACTACTAAAGCAAAAGCTCCGCTCCTCGATAGACGAGGGCAGAGCTTATTTCGTTTCCTTACATTTATATTTCTTTTTATACCACTGATGGGAGATCCAGCCGATCATGAGAAGGGCGAAGAGGATGATGAAGCGGGTGCTGTGCTCGGAGAAGTAAATGAGGTCGTGGCCCAGGAGCACTTCGATGGCCACGGAGGGGATTTTCCCGATGAAGGTGGCGCGGAAGTGTTCGCGGCTGGTGAGTTTGGATACCACGGCCACGGCGGTGAATAGGATGTTCGGCGAATAGGGGATGGCCCGGGCGTAGATCATATGCTTCACGCCGCTATAGCGATCCAGTTTCTCCAGCATGTGGCGCTGCTCGATAAATTGTCTTGATTCTTTTCGGAAAAATATGCGTCCGATGTGGAAGCTGATTTCTATGCCTAAGACTTCGCCGGCCCAGGAAATCAAAAGTCCCGGAAGCAAACCAAAGAGAGCGCCATTCACCGTAAGAAAAGGAATCGTAGGGATGCCGAATACATTACAGAAAATCAAAAGGCCGATGCTCACGGCAAAAGCGCCGTAGCCGAAGGAGGAAATATAATCGCCAAGTCCGTCTATATCTCCCGCCAGCGTCAGCTTGATGGTTTGGTCATAAAATTCCGGGTAGTAGGTCTTGATCAAGAGTACAGAAATAATGGCAGCCACTGCCAGTATCACTATACCTATGAACTTTTTATATCTGTCGGTCATGGTCTACCCTTTGGCCGCCCCATGGAAAGCACTCGAAAAGCATCACAAACGGGGCAGCTTCGCAGCGATGCGAGGATATGAAATTGATTATAAAAAATATTTTTCCCACTTTCAGTTCTCTATTATAATACAAAAGCTTCCTGTGCGCTACTATGAATAGGGGGCGAGGTTTCCGCAGCGTGACCTCCTTCCTCTGGAAGGAGGGGGACCGCGACAGCGGTGGAGGTTGGTCTGAAAGTGAGGAGTGAGGAGTGAGGAGTGGAGGTGCGCCGCACAATTCATAAAGCGGCGCGAGTTTGGAAAGTCAGCCCGCGCACCTGCTTCGTCATAGCTAGGAGCTTGGAGCCTGGAGCTTGGAGCTTCATTGGCGTCAGTTAGCATACTGAGCGCTGGACAAGCTGGGAGCTGAAAGCAGAGACGTGGAGCCTGATGTCTGTATCGTATGGCATGCCTACTGACGCTATCAGAGCTCCAAGCTCCCAGCTCCAAGCTCCTAGCTATGACGAAGCAGGTAAACGCGTCCCGACCACCGACTACCGACTACCGACCACCGACTACTAAAATTTTCCCAAGCAGTATATAATAAGAGCAAACTTTGTAATCGATAGAAGAAGGGACGGGTCATGGGACTATTTGATGGGATTGCCTCGTATTTCAAGAAGGATGGATTTCTGGATCTCTCCGCCGACGAGAGGGCGGGGGAGATCGACGCGAGAGCGCGGGCGGTGCTTCGCGCCTTGGAGGAGGATGGCTTCGAAGCCTATGTGGTAGGCGGATGCGTGCGGGATCTCTCCATGGGGAAGGCGCCTCATGATTGGGACATCACCACGTCGGCGCGGCCGGAGGATACGCTTCGCGTGGCGGCAAAGCGGGGCTGGCAGGCCATTGACGGTGGCGGGCGACGCTTCGGCACGGTGATCCTGGTGGTGGATGGAGAAAATTATGAGGTCACCACCTTCCGGAGCGAGGTCTATGGCAGCGATGCCCACCGGCCTTCGGAAATTTATTTCTCCGACACCCTGAAGGAGGACCTGGAGCGCCGGGACTTCACTATCAATGCCATGGCGGTGGATGCAGAAGGGAAGCTCTATGATTTCTTCGGCGGCCTGAGCGATATGAAGGCGAAAAAGCTTCGCACTGTAGGAAATCCGGCGGACCGCTTCGGTGAGGATGCATTGCGGCTCTTCCGTGCTTGCCGTTTCCTGGGGCAGCTGGATTTCCTGGCGGACGCCTCCCTGGTGGACGGCATGGCGAGCGCCTTCCCGCGAGTGAAGGGGCTGTCTCTGGAGCGTGTGCGGTCGGAAATAGATCGGCTTATCGTGACGGACCACGCGGCCCGAGGCTTCGACCTCATGGTACGGACCGGCCTTGCTGCTGAAAGCTGCCGGGTGAAGGAAAAGGGAGAGTATCGAGAAATCCCCATCCTCCCCGAGCTTTCTCACCTGGTGGGGCTCCCGCAGCAAAAGGAATTTCATAAATTCGACGGCTGGTATCACACCTTGGCGGTGCTGGAGGCATCGTCGCCGATCCTTCTCAATCGCTGGGCGGCGCTGCTTCACGATGTGGCCAAGGGCATGCCGGGCATCCGCGCGGTGCGCAAGGGCAAGCTCACGGACTACGGCCATGACAAGAAGGGCGCGGAAATGACTTTAGAAATATTGAAACGCTGGCAGCGAAGCCCGGACTTCACCCGCCGCGTGGCCTGGCTGGTGGAGAATCATATGCGCTTCCATTTCTTCGCCAATTCCCCCGATGCGGATACAGAGAAATGGGTGCGCCAGATGGCGCGGGACAAGGAATTTCCTTCCTCCGCTGCCATGGCCGAGGCCATCGGGCAGATCACCGACCTGTGCAAGGCGGACATCATCGGCTGCGGCCGGCCTCTCTCGGCGACGGAAGGCCACGAAGCCTTCGGCCGCTATATGGCAGACCTGGCCCTCGCTATGCCCGTGACCCCCAAGGAGCTCCACTATGATAAAGAGGTCCCCAAGATCCTCGCTCCCGATGTGGCCGGCGGAATGAACAACATCCTCTCCCGCGTGCAGAATGGAAATCTGGAAAATACAGAAGAAGCCATTCACCAGGCGGCGATTCGGTACAAGAAGCGGCATAGTAGAACGTAATCGGTGCTCGGGGCGCGCTTACCTGCCTCGTCATAGCTTGGAGCTTTGAGCTAGGAGCTGGGAGCCTAGGGAAACGCTGATTAAATCGAAGATTCAAAAATCATAAGAATTTTTATTCAT
>CAVKMC010000164.1:0-4882 GCA_963657285.1 Agathobacter sp. | reverse complement strand
TCTTACTTAAATTCCTTGCACAGGTCTTCGAAGAGTTCTTTGGACGGTTTTTCTACGTGGTCGGTGAGGCGGACGTCTTTGGAGGGGACGATTTCGCCGAAGGGGATAGCGCCCTTTTCTTCGTAGATGACGCCGGTGACGAGGCTATCGGTTTCTGCGAGGAGATGGAAGGCGTCGGCCTTGCTGCTTGGATCATAGTTTTCGCGGACGTCTTCGATTTTCTTCAGGTGTTCGTTGTACCATTCCACGGTGTTGAAGTGGTTGAAGGTGACGCAGGGGGTGAAGATATTGACGTAGGAGAAGCCTTTGTGGTCCACTGCTTTTTCGATGATGTCCATGAGGCTCTTGCCGTCAATGGCGTAGGCCTGGGCTACGAAGGTAGCGCCGGCGGCGATGGCCATGGCCGGTGCATCGAGGGGAGTCATGGGGTTTCCGTCCGGGGTGGTCTTGGTGACGAAGCCCTGGGAGGATGCCGGGGAGGTCTGGCCTTTGGTGAGGCCGTATACCTGGTTGTCAAATACCAGGTAGGTGATGTCCATATTTCTCTTCATAGCATGCATGGCATGGCCGAGGCCGATGGCGTAGGAGTCGCCGTCGCCGGAGCAGACGATCATATGGATGTCTTTGTTGGCGCATTTGATGCCCTGGGCGAAGGGAAGTGCGCGTCCGTGGGTGGTGTGGGAGCCGTAGCAGTACTGGTAGCCGCCGATACGGGAGGAGCAGCCGATACCGGAAATCAGAGCGATGTCTTCATTGGCCCAGCCTTTTTTCGCGCAGACGGCGCTGATGGCATTCTGAATGCCGTAGTCGCCGCAGCCGGGGCACCAGTTCGGTACAATTGTATTTTTATAGTCGCGTGGTGATGCCATCTTAGAAAACCTCCTTGGCTTTGTTCACGATAGTAGAAGCGGTGAATGGGGTGCCGTCATACTGCAGGCAGGAGAGGAGCTTTTCGTGGCAGCTGAAGTGGATCGCGAAAAGTTCGTGGAGCTGTGCGGTCAGGTCTTCTTCTACGATGAGAACTTTCTTCGCCCCTTCGATGTATGGACGGAGGGATTCTGTCGGGAATGGGGAAAGCAGACGGAGCTGCAGGTGGTTTACCTTCTTGCCTTCGACTTCGAGGATTTCACAAGCTTCGTCGATAGCGCCGCCGGTGGAGGTGACGCCGATGAGGAGGAGGTCGCAGTCGGTGTCTTCATGGGAAACGAAGAATGGCTGCATGGATTTCTCTACGCCTGCAAATTTCCGGTGGCGTTTTTCCATTTCCATCACGCGGTCGCCTACGCCTTCCGCCGGTTTGCCGTAGACATTGTGTTCCAGGCCGGTGGAGAGGAACATGCCATTCTTCACGCCGGGGATGGTTCTCGGGGAGATGCCGTCTTCGGTGTCTTCGAAGCGGTGGAAATAATCTTTCTTCTTCATGTCCAGTTCCGGGAGGCCTTCGGTGAGGAGCTTGCCGCGGTTGATAGCGACGCGGTCCAGGTCGAATGCCGGTACGGACTGTTTGCACATGCCGAACTGCAGGTCAGAGAGAACGATGACCGGAGTCTGGAACTGTTCAGCCAGGTTGAAGGCTTCCTGGGTGATGTAGTAGCAGTCTTCGATGGAAGCGGCTGCGAGGACGATCTTTTCTGCATCGCCGTGGCCGGAGCCGATGGCATAGCGGATGTCGCTCTGTTCTACTTTTGTAGCCATACCGGTGGATGGGCCGGCACGCATAACGTCGATGATGACCACCGGGATTTCTGCGACGGCTGCCATGGAAATGGATTCAGCCATCAGGGAGAGCCCTGGGCCGGAGGTAGCGGTGAAGGCACGAACGCCTGCATAGCCGCCGCCCATAGCCATCATGCAGGAGGAGAGCTCGTCTTCGGTCTGCACCACGGTGCCATGGATCTTGTGGATGACTTTGATCATGTATTCCATGATTTCCGTAGCCGGGGTGATCGGGTAGGAGGCCATGAAACGGGAGCCGGCGGACACGGCGCCCAGCGCTGCTGCTTCATTGCCCAAGAGATAGAGCTGGTCCTTCTTGGGAGGCGTAGCCAGCTGGCCCAGGTTCACGCCCTGCATTTCGCGGATGGCAGTGTCATAGCCTTCCTTGAAGATTTCCTTGTTCTTGGAAATCACAGCTTCGCCCTTCTTGGCGAAACGGTCAGCGATGAAGCCGTAGAAGGGGCTTTCCGGGAATCCCAGAACGCCGGCGCTCATGCCGAGAGCTGCGATGTTTTTCATCTGCATGCTGCCGTATTTCTTAGCCATCTCGGTGATCGGGAGGGCCAGGGAAATGACGCCGCTGTGGGCTTCGAATTTCGGACGGAATGCCGCATCGGCGATGATGACGCCGCCTTCCGGCACTTCCTTGCCGTGGATGTCAATGGTTTCCTGATCCAGAGCCACCAGGCAGTCTACATGCTCGCCAATGGTAGCGACTTCCTTCGTAGCGATACGAAGGGCGATGGTGGTATGGCCGCCCTTGATGCGGGATGCGAAGAGACGCTGGCTGAAGAGGGAATACCCTTCCTGTGCCAGTACACGTCCCAGGATTTCGCCGCAGGATTCGACGCCCTGTCCCTGCTGGCCGCCCATCTTCCAGATAAAATCACGTTTTGTTTCCAATCCATCTTCCTCCTTGATTGGGAAATCATCCAACGATGCCTTTGCCGAGGCGCTCGAAATATTAAAAAGGGAGCTCCCATTCCTGCCACGCCGCCATCATCGGTGGATATTTTTTTCTGTGAATCGTTTACACACTCACATAACTGATTTATTATACCACAATAGGCAAAATGAATAATGAGAAAAAATAGAAATAAGATGATGAGATTATAAGATAATAAGAACGCGTTTACCTGCTTCGTCATAGCTTTGAGCTTTCAGCTTGGAGCTAGGAGCTCTGATGGAGTCACTTAGCATTTACTGCGCTATAGCTAAACGAGCATATACACGTTGCCCTCACTGTCAAGCATGCCTACTGACACCAAAGAAGCTCCCAGCTCCAGGCTCCTAGCTCCTAGCTATGACGAAGCAGGTAAACGTGTACTGATCACTAATTACTAATTACCAAAAATCAAAAAGCTTTGAACAGAAACCAATCTGCTCAAAGCTTTTTATTTCAAAAAATTATTTAATATCGTACATGCCGCTTACGCCTTCTTTGAGGTTGATGAAGATGTTCTTCATCTGGCTGTAGTGTTCGAGGATGACTTTGTGAGTCTCGCGGCCGATGCCGGACTGCTTGTAGCCGCCGAAGGGAGCGCCTGCGGGGAGGTCGTTATAGGTATTCACCCACATGCGGCCGGTGCGAACGCTTCTTGCCACCTTCATGGCGGTATTGATGTTCTTGGTGAAGACCGCGCCGCCTAAGCCGTATACGCTGTCGTTGGCCAGAGCAATGACTTCGTCAGCGGTTTTGAATTTCTGGATCACCACCACCGGTCCGAAGATTTCCTCCTGGCACACGCGGCAGTTCGGTGTCTCGGTGACGAGGATGGTCGGCTTCATGAAATAGCCCTTGTCGCAACCGTTCTCGGTGTATCTTTCGCCGCCGGTCACGAGAGTCGCGCCTTCTTCTACGCCGATCTTCACGTAGTTCAAGACCTTATCCTGCTGGGATTTGTAAATCTGTGCGCCCAGCTGGGTGGTGGGGTCCGTGGGGTCGCCGATCTTCACCGCTTCGAAGGTGGCTTTCAGATGGGAAACAAATTCATCGAAGATGCCTTCCTGTACGAAGAGGCGGGAGCCTGCGCAGCAGACCTGGCCCTGGTTGAAGAGGATGCCCTTGCATGCGCCGTCGATGGCCTGCGCGAGGTCGCAGTCGTCGAAAACAATGTTTGCAGACTTGCCGCCCAGCTCCAGGGTGCATGGAATGAGCTTGTCGCAAGCAGCCTGGTACACGCCATGGCCCACTTCGGTGGAGCCGGTGAATGCCAGCTTGTCCAGATCCGGATGGTCCAGGAGCCACTGGCCGGACTTGGAGCCCTTGCCGGTGATCACATTCACCACGCCCTTCGGAAGTACGTCAGCGATGAGACGGATGAATTCCATGAGGGAGAGAGAGGTGTGGGACGACGGCTTCATGACGATGGTATTTCCTGCAGCCAAAGCCGGAGCCAGCTTCCAGCAAGCCATGGTGAATGGGAAATTCCAGGGGATGACCTGGCCTACCACGCCCACCGGTTCATGAAGGATCAGAGACATGGTGTTGTCGTCGATCATGGACGCGCTGCCTTCCCAAGCGCGGAGGCACCCTGCGAAGTAGCGGAAGTGATCACTGCCGAGAGGCACATCGGCTGCCATAGTCTCGCGGATCGGCTTGCCGTTGTCCAGGGTTTCGCAAAGAGCCAGGTGCTCAGCGTTCGCGTCAATGATGTCGGCGATCTTGAGGAGAATATTCTGTCTTTCGATGGGAGAGGTCTTCGACCAAGCGGGAAGCGCCGCGCGGGCTGCCTTCACTGCAGCGTCTACGTCTTCCTTCGTCGCTTCGGCGAAGAGCGCCAGCGCTTCGCCATTGGCCGGGTTGTGGCCGGCGAAGGTCGCGCCGTCAGATGCGGGCACGAAGGCACCATTGATAAAAAGACCGTACTCACCCTGAATGTTTGCGTTTGCCATAAGAAATACCTACCTTTCCAATGCGCTCCCGAAGGAGCCTGTATCAGACTACCATACGAATACGTACGATTGGGCGGTGATTCGTGTGGATTATGTCGTTCAGCGGGGTTTAGTAATCGGTAATTAGTGATCAGTGATCAGGAATAGGATTTCCCCTTCACCGTAATGCTATTAAGTTAAGGGTTTTCATGCTGAGGCTTAGCTTAGAACATGACACTAGCCTTACGGGAGTAGACCCTTGGAGAAGGGTCGCGCGATAGCGCCGGATAGA
>CAVKMC010000163.1:0-4923 GCA_963657285.1 Agathobacter sp. | reverse complement strand
TAGTTAGGAGTGAGAAGTGAGGAGTGAGGAGTGAAGGTGCGGCGCACAACTTAAGAAGCGCCGCAAATTTAGAAAGTAGGTAAGCGCGTTTATCTATTTCAAAACTTGCGCCGCTTTATGAATTGATGCGGCGCACCACCACTCCTAACTCCTCACTCCTAACTCCTCACTTTTCATAAAGGCGTTCCTATTTCCTACCTTATTCCAACAAGAAGGAGTCAATCATGGAGAACCTGGAACAGAAATTACCGAATGTAAAAATCGATGTGGACAGATACCGCGCCAAGGAGGGCGAGCGGATTCATCTGAAGAAATTTGCCACCGCCTGCGATGTGGATATCGATAAGGAAGCGGTGAAGCTGAAGGCGTTCCCTGAGGCTTTGGAGGATCTCTCCCTGCAGCAGGCGAAGCTCTATGCCCAGAGCACCTACGGGCTCATCATCGTCCTGCAGGCCATGGACGCCGCCGGCAAGGACGGCACCATCAAGCATGTATTCTCCAACATGGATCCCAATGGGGTCCACGTGGTGTCCTTCAAGCAACCGAATAGTGAGGAGAAGGATCACGACTACATGTGGCGCATCAACCGCGCCCTTCCGCGCCGCGGGGACATCGGGATTTTCAATCGCTCTCACTACGAGGATGTCATCGTCACCCGTGTGCATGACCTGATTCTCCAGGATAAGTTGCCGAAAGCTCTGGTGAATGAAAAAATCTGGGACACCCGCTATCGCCAGATCAAGGACTGGGAACGGTACCTGGGGGAAAATGGTTTCCATGTGGTGAAGATTTTCCTCCATGTGTCTAAGGATGAGCAGCGGGACCGCCTGGCGGAACGCATCCTCAACAAAAAGAAAAATTGGAAATTCTCCATGTCCGACATCAATGAGCGGCGGTATTGGGATAAGTATCAGGAGCTTTACAGCGAAATGATTTCTGAGACCTCCACCAAGGAAGCGCCCTGGTACATCGTGCCGGCGGATAACAAATGGTACACCCGCTACGTGGTCTCCCAGATCGTACTAAAGGCTTTGAAGGACATCGCTCCCGAGTTCCCGGAAATGTCCAAGGAAATCAAGAGCCAGCTGGAAGAATTCCGCCGCCTCATCGAGAGCGGAAACGTGGGCATGATCGAAGAAATGCAGGATGTGATGAAAAAGTAGGAGCGAAGAGACATGCGTTTGCCTGCTCCCTCATAGCTTGGAGCCATGAGCTTGGAGCTTGGAGCTCGGCTGGTGTCAGTAGGCATACTACACAGTTGCGGCGAGAGTACTTCGCTCGCTTTCTACCAACGTAGTTGGATGCCAAGTGACTCTATCCGAGCTCCAAGCTCCCAGCTCAAAGCTCAAAGCTATGAGGAAGCAGGCAAACGCGCCCCGACTACCGACTACCCAAAATCCATATTTTTATTTCCCCACCAAAAATGCTATAATGAGGCCAAAGTTTCTAAAACTAGTTCATTTTCGTGAGGTGACTATGATGCATATGAAAAAGACCTTGGCCCTCTTGGCCGTGATGACTGCTTTTACCGCGTCTGCTTACGCGTCTCCCCAGACGACCTTCCGTCCCGGCGAGGTGGAGCTCAATGTGGGCATGTGGGATTCTTCGGCGAAGACCAATGGCTACAAGTCCGGCGGCGAATGGAATTTCTTAGGCGGCGTGTCCTACGCTTTCAATAGCAAATGGGCAGCCCAGTACCAGCACACCGGCCTTAGCACGGACCACACCAATGGCAGCATGAATGAGCTCAATGTGCTCTACTCTCTCCATCCCCAGGTGGCAGCCTTCGGCGGCTGGAATCGCATCGAGATGAAGGAATTCCCCTACTGGGCTCTGAACCACAGCAAGGCTACCAATAATATTTTCCAGCTCGGCCTGGTGGCTCGCCAGCCGGTGACCGATGTGCTCGACCTCTATGCCAAGGGCGCTGTGGGCACTGAAAGCACGTCTATGTGGGAAGCCGGAGTGAATATGGCCATCGATTCCAATTTGGACTTGAGCGCCGGCTATCGCTATCTCAATACTCGTGGAAATAAGGACAACAATGTGTCCTACAAAGGCTTCCTTGCCGGCGTGTCCTATCGCTTCGGCGGCCATGACCCGGTAGAGAAGGACGACGTGGTGATTTCCAAAAACTATGACTATGAGGATGACGAAGAGGTCTCCGATGTTCGCAGAGTCGGCGGCGGCGTGAGCGCTGAAGAAGTGACACCGGTGAAAGCGCCGGCCAATGATTACTACATCGGCAGCGTGAATTTCGACGTGGACTCCGCGGATATTCGAAATGACCAGAGGATCAATATCGATGCGTTCGTAAAGAAGGCCAAAGAAACCGGTCACACCTTCAAGCTCGTAGGCCGCACTGATGCTACCGGCAGCCCCACCTACAATAGAGAGCTCGCCGCTGCTCGTATCCAGAGCGTGAAGGAATACGCCGTAGCTCGCGGCGTGGACGAAGACCAGATTGTAGAAATGGTCAAAGGCTCCGAAAGTGGCAGCACCTCGGCTAATGAAAGACGAGTCGATATTTTTGAGCATAAATAATTTGTAGGAAATAAAAAGCCATGGGCCCTGTAGAGGGTTCATGGCTTTTGTGGTTTTAGGGATAAGGGATATGGGCGCATTTGACTGCTTCGACATAGCTTTGAGCTCGGAGCTTGGAGCTTGGAGCTCTGATGGAGACACTTGGCATTTAACTGCGTTAGGGAAAGCGAGCGAAATACTCCTGCCTCTACTGCATGGTATGCCTACTGACGCCAGCCGAGCTCCTAGCTCCAAGCTCCGAGCTCCTAGCTATGAGAAAGCCGGTACGCGGACTATATTTCTTATATCTCACTCCGTGCACAAAATCTTGCTAAGTTCTTCCGCGGACGAGACGATCCTCTCCGCTCCGTGATTTTCCAAAAATTTCCGATTTCTAAATCCCCAGGTGACGGAGATGGAGGGAAGGCCGGCGTTTCTTGCGGTCTCGATGTCCACCTCTGAGTCGCCGATGTAGATGGCCTTTTCTTTGGGGACGCCCAAGGTTTTCAAAATGCCTTCGATCATATCCGGCGAGGGCTTGCGGCGGACGCTTGGGCTATTTCCGATAGTCACGTCGAAGAGGCCGGGGAAGAGATCGTTTGCTAAGGACTTCACATCGTTTTCATTTTTGTTCGACGCTACGGCGGTGTAGATGCCGCGGGCGCGAAGAGCTTCGAGGAGAGAAATGATGCCCTCGTAAGGCGCGCTGTGGTCGTGGCAGTGGGCGCTGTAGTAGGGAACGAAAATTTCTTCCAGCGCCTTCACGTCCTTCGCGGTGAATCCAAATGTTTCTAAGGGAATCCGATTTCCCACAAACTCCAGGTCTTCGCCCGCGCAGCCTTTCGCCATGGCGAAGGCTTTTTCCATGTCCGCCGTGATGGCGCAGCCATAGCAAAGCTTCACCAGGTCTTTCGGGAAGTCATGGGGAAGTCCCATCTTCCCAAGGGCGTAGTTCGTGGAAATCGTGAGGTCTGTCAGTGTATCGAGGATGGTGCCGTCCATGTCGAAGAGAATGGCGTGGTACATGTTTTGCTCCTTTCGGATTGAGATTTTGGGATAAGAGATAAGGCGCGTTTACCAGCTTCGTCATAGCTAGGAACTATGACGAAGCTGGAGTCAGTAGGCGTGCTTGGCGATAGAGTCAAAGGGCACGCGGGTCATTCCTATTCTCATCATAGCACTCCCACGCTCCTTGTGCTATAATGGGCGCGAAAATATGAAAAGGGATAAGGAACAAGATGCGCTTACCTGTATCGCCATAGCTTTGAGCTTTGAGCTAGGAGCTTGGAGCTTCATTGGCGCCAGTAGGCATGCTATGCGACAGGATCCTTGCGTCTCCGCCGACCATGCCTATTGACTCCAACCGAGCTCCAAGCTCCTAGCTCAAAGCTCAAAGCTATGGCGAAGCAGGTACTCGCGTCCTGATTACTGATTACTTATTTCCAACATCCGAAAGAAGGAATTCAAATGCATCTAACACCCATCCACATGGCGGTGATCGTTTTGACATTGGTCATTGTCATCGGCATTGGGATTTATTCGTCCCGGTCCGTGAAGTCGTCGGCGGGCTATAGCGTCGGCGGCAGGTCCGCCGGGGCGCCCTTGGTGGCGGGGAGCATCGCCGGCACGGTGGTGGGCGGCGGCGCGACCGTGGGGACCGCGCAGCTGGCCTACAGCTTCGGCCTCTCGGCTTGGTGGTTCACCTTGGGAAGCGGCATCGCTTTCATCATCATGGGAATTTTCTACGCGAAGAAGCTTCGCAGCACGGCACTGGAAACGATTCCCCAATTTCTTTCGCTCCACTATGGCAAGAAGGCGGAGGAGCTCTCCTCTGTGATTTCCTCCATCGGCATTTTATTTTCCGCCGTGGCCAGCTGCCTGCCTGGCATTGAAATCGTGGCGGATGTCTTCGGTGTGGATCCTTACACCGCGGGGCTTCTGCTCCTTCTCCTTGTGTCGGCGTACACCTTCTTCGGCGGTATGAAATCGGCGGGCATCGGCGGCATGCTGAAGATGGGCATCATCTGGGTGGCCCTCTTCATCGCCGGCTTTGAAGCTTTCTCTATGATTCATGGCAGCACGGCGTGGGCGGAAATCCCGGCGTCTCACTTCAGCCTCTTCGGCCGCGGCGTGGAGCCGGCGCTGGCGAATTTATTCTCCGTCATTGTTGGCGTCCTTTGCACACAGACCTACATCCAAAGTATTTTCTCCGCTGACTCGCCGCGAACTGCGTCCCTCGGCTGCTTCCTCGCGGCGGCCATCGTGATCCCCGTGGGCCTTCCGTCGGTGGCCATCGGCCTCTTCATGCAGGACGCGTACCCGGGGATGTCTCCCATCATGGTGCTTCCCACCTTTCTGGCTAACGAAGTGAATCCCTTCATCGGGGGCCTCGCCATGGGC
>CAVKMC010000162.1:0-4930 GCA_963657285.1 Agathobacter sp. | reverse complement strand
TCTGGTAGATAATACAGGAGATTCCGCAGTGGACCTGGCCGGACAGCGCCAGGTGGATCTGATCCTTTTGGATCCCGATGAACCGCTCAAGGGCGGCAGCGAAATTCTTGGGAAGGTGAGAGAAATCAGCTCTCTCCCCATCATTTATCTGTCTTCCGACAGCAGCGTGGACGCGAAGGTGGAAGCCCTGAATGCCGGCGCTGATGACTACATGACAAAACCTTATGCGACGAAAGAGCTGGTGGCTCGCATCCGCTCTGCGCTCCGTCGCCATGAAGAACCGAAAATTATCGTAGATCCGTCTTTCATGATCGGGGATCTGGCCATTTATCCGGAACGCCACGAAGTGCGTGCCAGCGATGAAGTGGTAGATCTCACAAAGAAAGAATTCGATCTGCTCCTTTTCCTTGCCAAAAATAAAAATCGCGTGCTGAAAAGAGAAGAAATCCTGGAAAAGGTATGGGGCTATGGCTACGCAGGCAAGACGAATATTGTAGATGTGTACGTCCGCTATCTCAGAAGCAAGATTGACGAAAAAGTAGGCAAGAAATATATCCACACCGTTCGCGGCATCGGATATGTAGCAAGAGACTGATATGATTCGTCAAGTCATTGTAGTAGAAGGAAAATCAGATATTGCTCGCGTGAGTCTGGCCGTGGAAGCGGACATGATAGCCACCGAAGGTTTTGGTATACGGAAAGAAACATTGGCCCGCATTCGGGAGGCCTACGAGAAGAGAGGCATCATCATCTTGACCGATCCCGATGGTCCGGGCGAACGGATCCGGCAGCGTCTGGCGAAGCTATTTCCCCAGGCGCTGCACGCCTTTGTGCCCAAGTGCGAAGCATCCACCGCTGATGATGTGGGCATCGAAGATGCGTCGCCTGAGTCCATCCGAAAAGCGCTGGAGGTGCTGCGGGTACAGTACCAGGAGGATTCTCACGAATTCACCATGGCCGACATTTTCGCCGCCGGTCTCACCGGTGAAGCGGATTCGTCGGAGAAGAGAGCCAAGGTGGGCGCGCTTCTGGGAATCGGCTATGGAAATGGGAAACAATTCCTGAAAAGGCTGAATCATTTCGGCATCACTCGCGCGGAGTGGGAGAAGGCACTGGAGAAGTGCCGAAAGGAGCCGGTATGTTAGACGCCAATTTAGCGGACCGCAAGGTCGTTTCTTATGTAATCAACCGCTTCGGCATTCATGCCAAGCACAGACTGGGACAGAATTTCCTCATCCGTCCCGATGTGGTGGCAGCCATCGCAAATGCCGCAGAGCTAGGCGAGGGGACGCCGGTCATGGAAATCGGTGCCGGCATCGGTACCCTGACACAGGCCCTCGCAGAAACCGGCGCTGATGTGACAGCCTTCGAGCTGGATCAGAGCTTGAAGCGGGTGCTGGACCATACGCTGGAAAAATATAAAAATGTGCACATTATTTATGAAGATGTGCTGAAAGCCAATTTGAAAGAAATCCTGGGAGAAAAGGAGTGGCACTGCGCGGCGAATCTGCCTTACTACGTGACCACGCCGATCCTTCTGACTCTCATCCAGTCGGGACTTCCCATTTCCCTCTTCGTCTTCATGATGCAGAAGGAAGTGGCAGACCGCATCCTGGCTGAGCCGGGCTCGAAGGACTATGGCGCCTTGACTCTGGCGGTGCAGTTTGACTGCGAAGCGGAACGGGTCCTCGACATCCCGCCCACCGCCTTCATCCCGCGGCCCCAGGTCATTTCTACAGTTCTCAAAATCCGCCGCCGCGAGAAACCGGCAGTGGAAGTGAAGGACAGAAAGCTTTTCTTCAGCCTGGTGAAAATGGGCTTCGGTCAGCGCCGCAAGGTCTTCACCAACGCCATGAAAGCCGGCGGCATCTCCGCCGAGGACGTGAAAGCCATCTTGGAAAAAGCAGATATCGACGGCGGCCGCAGAGGCGAGACCTTCTCCATGGAGGAATACGCTCGCATGGCGGATGCTTGGTATGATCTGATTCACGCCGAATGAAATAGGAAATCAAAAAACGCAGCTGTTGGGCTGCGTTTTTTTAGTGGGGGTTTAGCGATCAGTGGTCAGTGATCAGGATGTTTTTGAGGTTGGTGCATACATAGAGATTATGGCTTATAGCGATTCTTTAAAAGAATTTCCTTGCAAGCTTGCGAGCCTGTTCTTCTCCATCGGTGTTCTGGATGTCGCCTACATTCAAAACCTTCGGGACCAGCACTTCTCCTACGATTTCTGCCTTCATCAGGGCCATGGTCTTTTCGAAAGAGAAACGGATACCGTCAAAGGTTTCTTCGGTTTCTTCCTCACAGCAGCTGAGAAGAGCGACTTTTTTACCGGAGAAGGTCTTTCCATTGGCGTACAGAGAAAACCAGCGGTCAATGACAGCCTTGATCTGTGCAGGGAACGTATACCAGTAGACCGGGCTTGCAATCACGATGCCATCAGCATCACAGAGGTCTTTCGCCACTTTTTCAAAATCATCATGGAATACACAGGCTCCTTTTGCGATACAACCATAGCAGCTACGGCATGCACCGATTTTCATATTTACCACGTCATACTCTGTGACGGAAGCCCCGGCCTTTTTAGCTTCTTCGGTGAAGGCGGCAGCCAGCGTGTTGGAATTTCCGTTTTTGCGGCCACTTGTTTTTAGGATTACAATTTTATTCATCTTTTCAACCTCCTCTTGAAATCTACTGCCATTATGAAATAGAATGAAGCGAAAGTAAAGAACGCACATTTACGTAAGATACTCACTTAAAGGAGAGTGTAAATGCTATGAATACTTCATCAAAAGCCCTCGGCTGCTGCCTGACCGGCGTGGACCTTTATGATACGGGCTTTGGCTATACGCTGTCCCTCATTGAGGGGAAATATAAGATGATCATTATGTATTGGCTGGCAGAGTACAAGCCGGTCATGCGCTATAATGAGCTGAAACGGAGCCTTGGAAATATTTCGCACAAGACGTTGAGCACCACTTTGAAGGAAATGGAAAGGGACGGTCTGATCCTTCGAAAAGAATATCCCCAGATTCCGCCCAAAGTGGAATACAGCCTTTCCGAGCGAGGGAAGTCACTGATTCCGGTCTTGGATGCCATGTGCGAATGGGGCGGAGCCCATCGGGGTGACCCGAGTGAGAGTAACTAAGGAATTACAAATTAAATCGCCCGCTGAAATCCTAGGGAAACGCGGGCGATTTAATTTACGTCTTTGTTCAGCAAATCATCATCCGGCCTAAAGGCCACCTTCTTCAGTGAAGAAGGCTTGAGCGGACTTCGTCCTTCGGAAGAAAGTGGTAAGCAGCGAAAAAGACGTACTGACTACCGACTACCGACCACCGACCACTAATTCTTTATCCCCACAATAAAAAACTCCCACCGCATAGGATGGGAGTCAGATGGCGGAGCAGGTGGGATTCGAACCCACGGGCCTCGAAAGGCTAACGGATTTCGAGTCCGCCTCGTTATGACCACTTCGATACTGCTCCATATGGCGAGCTGTCTCTGTGAGTGGAGAAGAAATCATCCATGATTTCTTGGCACTCTTTCTCAAGGACGCCGCTTTTGATTTCCAATGTGTGATTCAGCACCCCGGCCTCGCCGATGTGAAACTTCGAGTGGATACCGCCGTAGAGGGGATTCGCCGCTCCGTAGATCAGCTGACCGATGCGGGCTGCCATGATGGCGCCGCTGCACATTGGGCATGGCTCTATGGTAACATAAAGCCGGCAGTCCGTCAAACGCCAACGGGAAAGAAAATGAGACGCTTCGCGGATCACCTCGATCTCCGCGTGGCTGGTGGGGTCAAAGGAGGCCTCCCGCCGGTTGTGCCCCGCGGCGATGA
Organism: Agathobacter sp.; assembly: GCA_963657285.1. Lineage (GTDB taxonomy): Bacteria > Bacillota > Negativicutes > Veillonellales > Dialisteraceae > Dialister. The sequence goes on along the minus strand of CAVKMC010000162.1, from coordinate 1,086 downwards.
TGGCGTCGCCGCATACTAAGACGGCGCCGATGGGGATTTCCCCTTCATCAAAAGCCCTCCGCGCCTCGGAGAGGGCGAGGGACATGAGTTCAGTATCTGTCATAGCGCTTGGTAGCTCCTTTCTGCGGAATGAAGTGAGGAGTGAGGAGTTAGGAGTTAGGAGTGGTGGTGCGGCGCACAATTCATAAAGCGCCGCGATTTTAGAAATAGGACATGCTTACCGGCTTCCCCATGATGGTTAACGGTTCACGGTAGCGGGGCAGCAGCCAAACGCGTTTTCTTATTTTAAAAATTGCGCCGCTTTCCAATTTGATGCGGCGCACCTCCACTCCTCACTCCTAACTCCTCACTCCTAACTATAAAGTCGTTCATTTATCCCTTTTTCATTATATTATCCCACCTCCCCCTCCCATTTCCACTATAACAAAAATAAAATATCATTTTGATTTTGTTTATCACCTATGGCATAATGAAAAAATAACATGTAACCCCCACTGATTCCGTACAGATCGGTGGGGGCATCCGGAGATTTTCTAAGGGGGAAGGGGATCCGGTATGGCTAAAAAAATAAAAATAAGAAAAGTAAGCAACTGGGGGATTTGCATCGCCATCGCCTTGGCGGCGCTGTGCGTGGCGGTTTCTTTGACAGGGATGGAGAAATTTTACATTCTCCGCAATGCGACGAAGGAGTATGTGTCCTGCGAGCGGGCGGTGCAGCAGCTGCAGACCGGCTCGGACATCCTGACGAAGAATGTGCGCCTGGCTGCCATGACGGGCAAGCAGGAGTACATCGACGCCTATTTCGAAGAGGCGAATGTGAAAAAGACCCGCGAGAAGGCGCTGACGGATCTCAAAGCCATCGAAGGGGAGACCACGGCGGTGATTTCCTTGCACAATGCCATGTCCTCCTCTGTGCGGCTCATGGAGCAGGAGTATTACGCCATGCGGCTTGTGGAGGAGGCCATCGGGGCCGATGGGTCTACCTGGCCTGCGGAAATCCAGGCCGTAGAGCTCATCGCTTCGGATAAAGCCCTTTCTGCCGATGAGAAACTTCGCCGGGCGCAGGAAATCGTGGTGAGCGTGGCC
>CAVKMC010000161.1:0-4974 GCA_963657285.1 Agathobacter sp. | reverse complement strand
GGGTGGACGCCGGGACATTCTTCACCTCATTCTCCGTTCTCGTAGCAGTGACCACGATGGCGTCAAGCGTATACACCGGCGCCTCCTCGGCTGCTGCGCTCCCGCAAGCCAAAGCCGCCAGTACGGAAGCGGCCAGGATTTTTCTGATTTCTTTCCCTTGTCTCATATTTTTACTCCTCTTATAAAAAAATACAGCCTATGGCAAATCCTTTTCCCTGAGCCATAGGCTGTTTGAAATATTGTATAACTATTTAATTCTCTAATCAAATATCAAAAAAACATAATTACTGCTTAATAAATGAGAAAATGATATAGCGGTGATTAGTAACCGGTAATCGGTGGTCGGTAGTCAGTACGCATTTGGATTCTTACAAATGCTTTTCTGTTTTTCGCTAACGCTGCCGGCTCCTTCGACTTCGCTCAGGATGATAGGTAGACCGACTACCGAACATCGATTACTTCTTTCGGCCATCACCTGCCCTGCGGGCACCCTCTTCGGCGAAGAGGGCTTGGTATAGCTGACTCAGCAGAGAAGTGCGTACCGACCACCGACCACCGACCACTGACCACCGACCACCGACTACTTTAAGTTCATGACTGCTATCCTCTAATATAAATCGCGCAACCCCTCATATACTTTTCATAAAAAGAACAATAACATACATAAATTACAAATTGTTCATTGAAAAAGTCTCAGAAGAGTCTAAAATAGAAAGAATGAGATAGAATATCAATTAGGAGAGGTAGCATGGAAAAGAAAGATGTGTATTATCAGCCATTCCGACGTTTGAAGATGGCATTGCGTTCTACGAAGCGAGACAAGAGCAGCATCACCATGGGGGTCATCACTACGATCCTGGCGTCCTTGTCCTTCACCTTCATGTCGGCCTGCGCGAAGTGGCTGCCGGACATGCCTTCCGGGGAGATGACTCTCTTCCGCGGCATTGTGGGACTCTTCTTTATCCCGATCCTTTGCATGCAGACGAAGGAGCATTTCTTCTCGAACCAGCACAAATTCATGCTCTGCCTTCGCGGGCTCTTCGGGAGCATCGCGCTCTTTTTCTATTTCCTTTCCATCGAAGGGCTGACGCTGGGGGATTCGCAAATCCTTTCCCAGCTGGCGGCGTTCTTCATGTGTCTTCTCTCGCCGCTCTTTCTAAAGGAGCGACTTCCTAAGCAGGCCATCCCCGGGCTCATCGCCATCGCCGTGGGGACTCTCTGCGTGGTGCAGATCTGGAATTTCAATGCTTTCAATGTGTACACTCTCTTCGGCATCGGCGGCGGATTCTTCTCCGCGGCGGCCTACATCGTCATCAGCCGCCTGGCGGAGAAGGGCTTCAAGTCGAATACGGAAATCGTTTTCTATTTCCAGCTCTTCAGCATCCTGGTGGGCCTCTCCATTTCCGGCAGCGAGACCTGGATCATGCCCGAGGGGTGGGACTGGTTCTTCGTGGTGGGCCTGGGACTCTTCGCCCTCTCGGCGCAGATGTTCATGACCTGGGCCTTCCAGCACGTGAACTCCCTGGTGGTTTCCTTCCTGATGTACAGCGAAATCCTCTTCCATGTCCTCTTCGGCTGGGCCTTCTGGAATGAAATGATGGCTCCCGCCTCCTGGCTAGGCGGCGCCCTCATCGTCGCCGGCTCCATCATGCTGATGGTCTTCAAGCCCAAGGGCATCGACAGAGACACCCATCACTACGGCAAACGCCGCCGCGTCATACAGGACGATTGCTATTGTCAGACCCACCCGGAGGAGACGTCTTCGGTGGGACTGGGGAAATAGTAGTCGGTAGTCGGTGGTCGGTAGTCGGGGCGCGTTTGGATGCTTACTCATTACCGTTATCCGTTAACCGTATAACCGGTAACCGTGCTTGCTTGCCATAACGAGAAAAGGAGCAGCAAACTGTTTTCAGAAAAACAGTTTGCTGCTCCCTTTTGGCTGTCGCCCAAGGGGATGGTTACCTGCTTAAGGACGTGGTGGGGAAGCTGCCAAATGCGTACTGATCACTGACTACTGACTACTGACTACTTATCCCTCCGATGGTATGCGGCGTAGGTGACTCGGCAGTCAAACGCGTCCCGCCCACCGCTCCCCGACCACCGACTACTATCTTCCCTCTAGCCCCGATCCGCTCCTTTCTGTTACAATACAGAAGAAAGAGAGAAGGTATTTCCAGGAAGGAGAATGAATATGAAAAAATGGATCGCAATGGCTATGATTTCTGCTTTGGCACTGCCGGCTTTGGCTGTGGATGCAGCGAGCGTGAATCCTACGAAGCTTTTGAATGACTACAGCCGCTATGCGGTGGTGTATACCAGTGACGAGGAGCGGGTCTATGTGGACACCGACACCATCGAGAAGGATCCCATGAATGCCGGCGAGCTTCCCATCATCCGCGGCAAGCTCTATGCGGAGGTGTATAAGCACCCGCTGACCTATCCGGACTTTGGAAATAATAAGATGGTGGAGTACATTTTTGAATACGACACCGCCGTAGGCGCAGACCAGTACGGAAGAGAAATCAAGTATCGCATCCTGAACAAGCTCCAGGGCGTCTACACCCCAGACGGGAAACCGACATCTTACAGCGGCCGCACCGATGAGCTGGACGATGAGGCGGAGGATATTTATGTAGCCATGTATCGGTTGGCGAAGAATTATTGATAGTGTTGCTCTCGCCAGTGCAAACTTGGAGGTGCTTCCCTTGGCGGCTGGAACGAATGCCACCGGCAGCTAGCAGCTAGAGGCGACACCGGTATGTACGCACTAGCCTTATTTCTCGAAACCCGCTGATTTACAAAATCCCCCCCGTGCTATATAATGGAGTGAACAGAATAGACAGTGCAGAGAGGCCATCCCGAAACGGACTTGGTCTCTCTTTTTGTTACCGCTTTGAAAGATGCAGTAGAGTAGAATGTTATTGGAGATGAAGATATGCAGCTGTACATCGCAGGGGGCTGTGGGGACCAGGGCCGCAATTGCTTTTACGTAGAAGGGGAGAGACACGCATTCATTGTGGATGCCGGTACATCCACCGATGGACTGGATCGGCTGCCGGATTTATCATCGGAGCAGATCCGGCGGGCAGAGTATCTGTTTATTACACACTCCCATAAGGATCACACCGGGGCTATCGAGTATTTAGAGAAACAAGGCTTCAATGGGCCGGTCTTGATGTCAAACCAGACCTACCAGCAGATTCACTACAAGCCGAAGAATACCATGATCCTGGACTCTACGGCGCCGGAGCTGGAGCTGGATAGCGATATTTCCCTTCGTTGGGGACGGACGGGCCACTGTGCCGGGGCGGTGTGGTTCCATATCACTGTGGATGGGAAGAAATTATTTTTCTCCGGCGACTATCGGGAGAATGATGTATTCTACCGTTGCGACGCCGTGCGAGGCCTTTCGGCAGACATGGCGGTGATCGACGCGGCCTATAGTCGCTACGACCGGGCGGCGGACATGCGAGAGTACGTGGCCAGCGTATCCAAGACGGCGCTTGGGGCGGGGCATCCGCTGCTGCTTCCCGTGCCTTCCTACGGCCGCGGGCTGTCCCTGGCGGTTTTCCTCTATCGCCTCTTTGGAAATACCCACCCCATCCATATGAATACAAAGCTTCACGCCCAGTGGCTGAAGCTGGGGCATCGCACCTATTTCGTCCATGATGAAATGCTGCAGTATCCCTTCGAGGTATTTCGCGAATGGGACGGCAAGACCTTGGAGAATGGGCACATCTATCTCTTAACCGACGCGCAGCTCTCTAAGGCCAAGAGCCGCGAGCTCATCGATCAGCATCCGGAGCTGGAGGTGATCATGACTGGCAGCCTTCACGGCTATGGCAAGGCGAAGTCCTACTACGAATCCGGCCGCGCCCACTTCGCCCTTTGGCCGAACCACCTGACCAAGCAGGAAATGCTCGACCTCACCGAGGCCAACGATTTCAAAATGGTGGTGCCATTCCACAATCCCCATGAGAAGCCGGAGAATGATACTTTTTCATTTTGAAAGAACACTGGTGGTTTAGTGATCAGTGATTAGTGATTAGTAATCAGTACGTGCTTACTTTTGTGTTAATTTGGTTTTCATGCCGCTATTGCTTAAGAATCTGTCCGGTGATAACGGTATCGAGGCAGACCTGACTTGAAGGTCAGGCGTGTACTGATCACTGACTACTAATTACTGATCACTAATCACTGACTACAAAACCTACTATCCCCTTCTACTCCATTTCATGTTATAATAAAACCAGCAAAAGAAGATTCCCGATTTCCAAGAAGAAAGGTGGAGATACTATGCTGCAGTACAAAAAAATTCTGGTGCCCTACGATGGATCTGAGCATGCGAAGAAGGCGCTGGCGCAGGCCGCTGCCATTGCGGTAGATGGCGAAGGCGCGATGCTCTACATCGCTTCCGTTTGTAATATGGTGTCGGCTATGAGCAATTTCGATCAGGTGTCTATTGCCGAAGGCTGCCTCACCACGAAGCTCACCGAGGATCTGGAGGCCCAGTGCAAGGCGGACCTGGAAGAAGCGAAGGCTATGGTGCCCAAGGATCTGGCGGTAGAAACATTGTACGAAGTGGGTTCTCCGGGACCGGTGCTTTTGAATCTGTCCAAAGAACACGACTGCGACCTCATCGTCATGGGCAGCCGCGGCCTGGGACCCTTGAAGGGCATCTTCATGGGCTCCGTATCCAGCTACCTGGTCAGCCGCTCCAAGTGCCCGGTGTTGATTGTGAAATAAGAAATTCTGAAATCCGCGAGATTCGTCTCGTGGATTTTTTTATTTTGGGAAATTTAGTAATTAGTGATCAGTGATCAGGATGCATTTCCCTGCTGCCTCATTTGCGCCAAGCCCTCTTCGCTGAAGAGGGTGCCCGTAGGGCGGGTGATGGCCTGTTTCCTCAATACCAAGCGCGTACTGACTATCGACCACCGACTATCGACTACATACTTCGATAGCGGTATGCAT
>CAVKMC010000160.1:463-5107 GCA_963657285.1 Agathobacter sp. | reverse complement strand
ATGATGGAGTACGCGTCTACCAGGTCCATGTAATTGTACTGGTTCTTCTCGGTCAATGCCTCCGTCAAGACCTGCACCGTCTGGGTGTAGCAAGAGTAAGCGTGGTTGAAGAAAATATAATTCGGATCCGCTGCTGCTGCGCTCTGGAAGGGCGTGGTGTCTCGGTGATAGCCATAGACGCCCATGTGGTCACGGTTCAATGACTCGCCCACGATGAGCACATAGAGACCGTCAGGTGCTTCACGCAGAGCCTGAGACACCGCCTCATCCTTGATGTGCATGCGCCGGCGCTTCTCCACCATTTTCTGGAAGGCCGAAAAGCTGTGGAGCGTCTCGTAGGTTTCATAATACACATGGGCCAACCTGGTGGCACCGATGGAAAGACAGCAGAGCCCCACGTTCACACAGAAGAGGAAGGCCATGATCCACCAGGTGGTTCGCGAAACCGGCAGCGCCCTATGGAAACTGAAGCGACTGGTATGAAAGACGAGCCAGGAAAAAATCAAAAGCGCGCATCCCCCTGCCAATAGCTCGGCGTAAGGGATATTCACCTCGATGTACTCCATGGTCTCTGCCACATTCGTCTGCGCCAAGGCGAGAAGCATATTGATGGAAATCAAGGAATGGGTGATGAAATAATAGCCCACGTAGGTAAATTGGATGCCCACATAGAGGAGTATCAAGACCACGCAGGAAATACGAGCGATCATTCGCCATTTCCCCGGAAGGATCCACGCCGCCGAGAGACAGGAAATGAAAAGATAAATCGGTGTGGACAGCTCTCCGGATATGTCCGACATGTCCAGCACCACGTCCGTCTGTGTGGATAGGTACGGCACAATCAATGACAAAAGCCACAGAACGCCGATGGTGGCCCAGAGATGCACCGCCGCCCGCGGCAGATGATGGCGGATGAAATAAGCGGTGATGAATCCCACCTGCAGGAATAGCAGGAAGACCTTCATCTGGGAAAATAATTCATAGCCCCCCGGCGCCCCAAAGTACCAGGAAAGAAAAAAGGAAAGCCCAAAGGGCACAAGAGTCGCGATGGCCCACCAAATTTTCCAATGGCCCGGGCTGTCTGTTCGTTCGAGATCCTTTTCAGAAGGATTCTTTTTATTTTCTGTTGTTTGGTTCATTTTGGAAATCCTAAATAGAAGCAGTGACAGTTAGTACATGAAGCGCTTTAGGCAAAAGGTTCAAGGTTCAGGGTTCAAGGTTCAAGTGGTGGTGCGCCGCATCAAAATTATATAGCGGCGCGATCTAAAAAAAGCACCTCTCCGCGAAATATACAACCGTCTATGTGATATAATAATAACTATATTATTGTATCATAAGAACATTTATTTTGATATGAAACGAATATTCTCATATACAGCCATATTTTTTTACTTACGGCGCTTCTTAATTTGTGCGCCGCACCTCCCCTTGAACCTTGAACCCCGAACCCTGAACCCATTGCGCTAATCACTTCATGCACCAACTGTCACTTTTTTATTCCCAACCGAGACCCCCATGGACATTTCAAAAATCACTTACTTCCTCACCGCCGCCAGGCTTTCGAATTTCACCAAAGCTTCCGCGGCTTGCCACATCGGACAGACCACCATGAGCAAGTACATCGCTTCGCTGGAAAAAGAATTGGGCTTTCCTCTTTTCGAAAGAAATCACAAGGACACCCGCCTCACAACGAAGGGGAAAATTTTTTATCGCCGCATGACGGCGATCTATGAGGACTACGAAGCCCTCCTCGCCGAGCTCACGAAAACGTCAGCCCAGGGCTTGCGCCTCGGCATGGCGCTCCAAGAATATCTCTCCATCCCGCTGCTCAAGGATTTCCAAGCGGCCCACCCGGAGCATCCGCTGTACTTTAGCTTCCAAAGTGAGAAAGCCCTGTGGAAGGATCTTTCGGAAAATAAATTGGACGCCATCATTTCTCCCGACGCCATTCCCCTAGGAGAGTCCATGGCCCGCGAGGAGCTGCAGCCCATGGCCCAATCTCTCGTGTGTTCTCGCACCCTCCTTGCCGCCCACGGGTCTCTGGAAAATGTCATCGCCAAAGAGCCTCTCATTACGAAGACCGAGAATCCGCTCTACCATGAGCAATGCAAGCGCCGCTGCCTTGCCGCCTTCGGCGCCTCCTTCCCGTCGGTCCTGGTGTGCCCGTCTTTGGTAGAGCAGCTCATGCTCACCGGCCTATCAAAAGGCTTCTCCATCCTCTCCCTCTCGCCGTCCTACAGCTATAGCGATCTGGAAATCCTGCCGCTGGAAAAAATTTTCCAAGAAACCCTGCAGCTGGTCTACCAAGACCGCGCCCCCTCCCCAGCCCTCGCCGCGCTGCTCTCCTTCATCCATGAAAAAAAGTGCTCAAGCTGAGCACTTTTTTTCTTTTCCTTTTTCGGATGCACCGTGATAACATAGGGAATATTTTATGAATTAGTTTCTTTGTTTAGTAATTAGTGATCAGTGGTCAGTAGTCAGGATGCATTTGGCGCAGGAGTATACAAGCAGATAATACGGCTATTGTTACGCTGAAGCCAATCGCGCCCTGATCACTGATCACTGATCACTGATCACTAATCACTAAGCCTCCAAAGCCAAAGGACGAAAAAATGATCCGCACCGACCTCACCCAAGGAAATTTATTTCAAAAAATGATCACCTTTGCCATCCCCTACCTCATTGCCTGCTTCCTGCAGACCTTCTACGGGCTGGCGGATCTTTTCATCACCGGACTTTTCAATAACGCCATCCCGGTCACCGCTGTGTCCATCGGGAGCCAGGTGATGCACATGCTCACGGTGGTGATCGTAGCCCTCGTCATGGGGAGCACCATTTCCATCGGCCACGCCATCGGCGGCAAACGGGAGGTGGAAGCCGGGAAGGCCATCGGAAATTCCATCACCCTCTTCTCCGTCTTCGCCATCCTCTTCACCGGAATTCTCCTCTTCTCCATCGACGGCGTGCTATCTCTTTTGAAAACGCCGGTAGAAGCCTATGAGGCCGCGAAGGATTATCTTTTCATTTGCTTCGTGGGCCTTCCCTTCATCGTGGCCTACAATGTGCTAGCCGGCATCTTCCGCGGCCTGGGCGATACGAAGAGCCCCATGTACTTCGTGGCCATCGCCGGCGTCATCAATATCGCCCTGGACTACATCCTCATCGGCCCCTTCGCCCTGGGCGCTGCCGGCGCCGCTTGGGGCACTGTGATTTCCCAGGCCATCTCCGTCGTCCTTGCGCTTCTCTATCTGTGCCGCAAGGATATGGGCATCCCCTTCTCGAAGAAATATTTGTCCCCGGACTGGTACATCATGGGCCGCCTTCTTTCCATCGGCTTTCCCATCGCTTGCCAGGACGGCGTGATTCAGATTTCCTTCCTCATCATCACCGCCATCGCCAATAGCCGGGGCGTGGAGGTGGCTGCCGCCGTGGGCATCGTGGAGAAGGTGATCGGCTTCCTCTTCCTGGTGCCCTCGTCCATGCTCTCCACGGTCTCCACCATGACGGCGCAAAATGCCGGCGCCGGCCTCCACGCTCGCGGAAGGAAATCCCTGTACTACGGCATGGCCATCTGCACCGGCTACGGCTTCCTCTGCATCTCGGTCATCCAGTTTGCAGCCGAGTGGGTGGTCTCCTGCTTCGTCAGCGAGACCGAGGTCATCCGCTTAGGCGGCGAATATTTCCGTTCCTATGTGTGGGACGTGCTCTTCGCGGGATTCCAATTCTGCTACAGCGGCTACTTCAGCGCTTACGGGAAATCCATCTACGCCTTCATCCACAATTTCCTCTCTACCATCCTCGTCCGCATCCCCGGCGCTTATCTCGCCGTCGTCCTCTTCCCCACCACTCTCTACCCCATGGGCATCGCCTCCCCCGCCGGATCCCTCTTCTCCACCGCCGTGTGCCTTGGGATTTATTTTTGGAAGTTTAGAAATATAAAGTAGTCGGTAGTCGGTGGTCGGTGGTCGGTGGTCGGTGGTCGGTGGTCGGGACGCCTTACCGCAAGTTAGGAGTTAGGAGTGAGGAGTTAGGAGTGAGGAGTTAGGAGTGAGGAGTTAGGAGTTAGGAGTGATGGTGCGGCGCACAAATTAAGAAGCGCCGCAAGTTTGGAAAGTCAACACGTTTACCTGCTTCCCCACTACCGTTGTCCGTTTACCGTATAACGGCAGCGGGAAAGCAGCAAGGCGCATTTATCTGTTTCAAAAATTTGCGCCGCTTTATGAATTGTGCGGCGCGCCTCCACTCCTCACTCCTCACTCCTCACTTTCACGTAAAAAGACACCGCCCCTAGGCAGTGTCTTTTTCTTTTCCCAAATTTAATTTGTCAGGCTGCGGAGTGGCGCGGGGATCTTGCCGCCTCTTGCTACGAATTCATCAGCCTTGAATTTGCTGATTTCCATCACCGGTGCGTAGCCCATGAGGCCGCCGAACTGCACCATGTCTCCCGGCTTCTTGCCCGGTACCGGGATGAGGCGGGTGGCGGTGGTCTTGTTATTGATCATGCCGATAGCCGCTTCATCAGCAAGGATGGCCGAGAGGGTGGCTGCCGATGTGTCACCGGGGACAGCAATCATGTCGAGACCCACAGAGCACACGCAGGTCATGGCTTCCAATTTCTCTAAGCACAGGCTCCCTCTCTGCACC
>CAVKMC010000160.1:0-453 GCA_963657285.1 Agathobacter sp. | reverse complement strand
CTTCGCTGACCGGGATGAAGGCGCCGGAGAGACCGCCGACGCTGGAGGACGCCATGAGGCCGCCCTTCTTGACCGCGTCATTCAAAAGCGCCAGGGCCGCCGTGGTTCCCGGGCCGCCGCAGCTCTCGAGGCCCATTTCCTCAAGCACCTGCGCCACGCTGTCGCCGACCGCCGACGTCGGAGCCAGCGACAGATCGATGATGCCAAAGGGCGCGTGAAGCCGTTCGGTAGCCGCTTCGGCCACCAGCTGGCCCAAGCGGGTAATCATGAAGGCGGTGTTCTTGATGGTCTTCGCTACCACTTCGAAGGGCGCGCCCTTCACATCCTCCAACGCTCTCTTCACCACGCCGGGGCCCGAAACGCCCACATGGATCGCCGTGTCGCCCTGGGTGACGCCATGGAACGCGCCGGCCATGAAAGGATTATCCTCTACGGCGTTGCAGAATTCCACCA